>JAQVJI010000057.1 GCA_028695255.1 Chromatiales bacterium
GCCAGACCGCAGCCTCGATCTCGCCGTCGGTCATGCGTTCCAGCGCACCCTCGTCGCCGTCGCGCCAGCCGTAGGCATCGAGCGCACGCGCCAGCGCATCCTGCGGCGAATCGCGCCAATGCCAGGCTTCCATGGTCTCGAACAGCATGCGGCGAATGGAATCGCGGCGCACGAAGATGGTATTCCCCTGCGACATCGCAGGTGCCGCCGCCAGATCGCGCGCGAGCTCCTCGCCTGAGATCAGGATGGTGTAATCGTCGAAATCCTCGCAACGCTCCAGCACACCGAGAAAGAACGTCGGTCGCCCGCCGCGGCCATAACCCGCGCTGTATACGAGACCCCGCGGAAGAAGATGGCGATTGACGGTCGCCGCCTCGAATGGATCGTTGCATGCGCCGCCGACCGGCAGACACTCGAAGTCGGCGTTTTCGAGCGTATCCCAGTAGCGCTCGCGCCGCTCCACCCACGGCCCCACCTCGTCGCTCAGCAGGCACAGCCCGAACGGCTGACGACTCTCCCAGCGATACAGCTCGCGCATCTTGAGCAGATAGGTGCAGAGCGTGAAATTGCCGGCGTAGCGTGCATCGGCGATGTCGCAGTTGCGCTGCACCGCCTGCCGCACTGCCTCGCGATCCGACGTCTTCAGGAATCCGGAACCGACTACGGCCATGGCATGCCCTCCACGTTGGTCTGTCTTCCCGAATGTAGCAGAGACCGCAACCCTCCTGCCGATAGGTATTCAGCCGGCAGGGATTTCGGTCGCCACGGCGCCGTCCTCCACCCGGGTCTCCTCGTCTTCCTTGCGCTGCATGTTCCACAACCTGGCGTACGGGCCTTCCTGCGCCAGCAGCCGCTCATGACTGCCGCGCTCGACGATGCGTCCCTGATCCATGACCAGGATCTGATCGGCGTCGACGACGGTGGAGAGGCGATGCGCGATGACCAGGGCGGTGTGCCGCGCGGCGGCTTCGCGCAGGGCTTGCAGGATGCCCTGTTCGGACTGGGTGTCGAGCGCCGAAGTGGCTTCGTCGAAGACCAGGATGCGCGGACGCTTGAGCACGGCGCGCGCGATCGCCACGCGCTGTTTCTCGCCGCCCGAAAGCTTGAGGCCGCGTTCGCCGACGCGCGTGTCGTAGCCCTGCGGCAGGCTCATGATGAAATCGTGGATGTGCGCCAGCCGCGCGGCGGCGTGGATATCCTCGATGCTCGCGTCGGGCCGCGCGTATTGCAGGTTGTAGAGCAGCGTGTCGTTGAACAGCACGGTGTCCTGCGGCACGATGCCGATCACGCCGCGCAGGCTGTCCTGCGTGACCTCGCGGATGTCCTGGCCGTCGATCGTGATGCGGCCGCCGCTGACGTCGTAGAAGCGGAACAGCAGCCGCACCAATGTCGACTTGCCGGCGCCGCTCGCGCCGACCACGGCGACCTTCTTCCCCGGCGGGATGACGAAGTCGACGTCGTGCAGGATCGGCCGGTCGGCGGCGTAATGGAAATCGACGTGTTCGAAGCGCACCTCGCCGTGTGCGACTTCGAGCGGCCGCGCATCGGCCCGTTCCCTGATCTCGGGCCGTTCCTCGAACAGCTTCACCAGATGATCCATGTCGACCAGCGCGTACTTGATCTGGCGATAGACGATGCCGAGAAAACCGAGCGGGATGAACAGTTGCAGCAGCATGGCGTTGACCAGCACCAGATCGCCGAGCGTCATCTCGCCGTTCTTCACCTCGGCGGCGGCGAAGAACAGGATCGCAGTGACGCCGAGCGCGATGATCGCGCCCTGGCCGAAGTTCAGCAGCGACATCGAGTGCGTCGACAGCACGGCCGTGTCTTCCCACTCGGCCAGCGTGCGGTCGTAACGACCCGACTCCAATCGCTCGTTGCCGAAGTATTTCACCGTCTCGTAGTTGATGAGTCCGTCCATGGCCTCGTTGTTGGCCTCGGATTCGAGCCGGTTCATGGTCTGGCGGTGCTCCATGCGCCAGTTGCTGACGGCCACGGTGAAGGCGATGTAGGCCGCCATGCTGGCCAGCACCACCAGCGTGAATACGGGTTTGTAGCGACCGAGCAGCACCAGCAGCACCAGCCCAAGCTCGACCAGCACGGGCAGGATGGAAAACACCATGTAGTTGAGCAGCGTGGCGAGACTGCCGGCGGCGCGTTGCAGGTCGCGCGAGATGGCGCCGGTCTTGCGTTCCAGATGAAAACGCAACGACAGCGCGTGCAGATGCTCGACCGTGCGCACGCTCAGGCGCCGCACGGCGTGATAGCGCACGCGCGCGAACAGCGTGTCGCGCAGTTCGTTGAAGGCCGATGCCGCCAGCCGCAACGCACCGTAGGCAAGCAGAAATGCGACCGGCAGCGTGACCTCCGGCCGCAGGCTCGCGTCCAGCTCGTCGACGATGCCCTTCAGCACCAGCGGCACGCCGACGTTGGCGGCCTTGGCGAGCACCAGACAGGCGAGCGCAAACAGCACGCGCCCGCGGTACTCCCACAGATAGGGCAGCAGGGCGCGGACGTTGTGCCAGTCGCGACGATCGGAATGGACGGCGGTGGTGTAATGATGGGGTGCGGACATGAGGCGGGCAGTATACCTGCCCGGCGTCGCCTTACGGCCCTTCTCCGTACTTGCTATAGTCCTATCGCACGCACAACCGAGATCGCCCTGCCGTTACCCATGGCCGCCATGCCCTTCCTTTCCGAGTTCGCCATCGACGTCATGCCGAGGCGATCCCTTCCCGCAAACGGAGTGCGCCACCCGACCCTGTTCCCCGTACAGGCATGAACGGCGGCGACGCGCCCCTCGGCTGGTTGTGCCGGCTGCTGTGCCGGCCGTCCGAAGACCAGCTCGAACGCGAAGCCCTCTACGAGGGCATGTTCCTTACCAACAATGCGGTCAAATTACTGATCGATCCGGACGACGGCCACATCGTCGATGCCAATCCGGCGGCGGCCGAGTTCTACGGCTATCCGCTGGAAACGCTCAAGCGCATGCGCATCATCGACATCAATGCGCTGCCGGAGCAGGAGGTGCACGCCGAGATGGCGCGCGCCAGGGCCAAGGGCAAACTCTATTTCGAGTTCCCGCACCGCCTGGCAAACGGCGAGATCCGCCAGGTAGAGGTGCATTCGGGGCCGGTGGACCTGCACGGCCGCCGTCTGTTGTTCTCGATCATCCACGACATCACCGAACGCTGGCGGGCCGAACGACGGGTACGCCGGCTGTCGAACTTCTATGCCGCCCTGAGCCAGACCAACCAGGCGATCGTGCGCATCGATGACATCGGCGAGCTGTACGGGCTGATCTGCCGCATCGCCGCCACCTACGGCGAGCTGCGCGCGGCCTGGATCGGTCTGGTGGATGATGACGGAAATACGATCAGGATCGCCGCCGAATACGGCCTGGACCCCGACTTCCTGACCACGTTGCGGATCAGCCGCGACGCCGGCGATCCGCAGGGACGCGGCCCGAGCGGCACCGCCCTGCGCGAAAACCGCCACGAGGTATGGAACGACTTCCTGGCCCATCCGGATGCCGGACCCTGGCGCGAGGAGGCCAGCCGCTGCGACTATCGTGCGGTCGCCGCATTTCCGTTGCGGCGCGAAGGCCGGCCGGTCGGCTCGCTGTCGTTCTACGCCGGCGAGGTCGATTTCTTCGACGACGAGCTCGTCGCGCTGCTGGAGGAGATGGCGACCGACATCTCGTTCGCGATGGACAACCGGCTGCGCGAACAGCGCCGGCAACAGGCGGAGGCCGAGCTGCGCCTCGCGGCCAAGGTGTTCGAAAGCAATTCCGAAGGCATCATGATCACCGATCCGCAGACGCGCATCCTGTCGGTGAACCGGGCCTTCACCGAACTCACCGGCTACGCCGCCGAAGAAGTGCTGGGCAAGAATCCGAACATCCTCTCCTCCGGCCGTCACGACCACGAGTTCTATCGCGCGATGTGGCACGGCATCGACACACTCGGCCACTGGGAGGGCGAGATCTGGAACCGCCGCCGCGACGGCGAGATATTCCCGCAGTGGATCGCCATCTCCGCCCTGCACGACGATAATGGCAGGCTGACCCATTACATCGGCATCTCGTCCGACATCGCCGAGCGCAAGGCCTACGAGGAACGCCTGCAATACCTGGCGCACCATGACCCGCTGACCGGTCTGCCCAACCACGTATTGTTGCGCGACCGCGTCGAGCAGGCCCTCACGCACGCGGAACACACCGGCCAGCACGTGGCCCTGCTGTATCTCGACCTCGACCGCTTCAAGCTGGTCAACGAATCGCTCGGTCATCCGGTGGGCGATCAATTGATTCAGGCCGTCGTCAAGCGCATCCGCCCCTGTCTGCACGACACCGACACGGTGAGCCGTCAGGGCGGCGACGAATTCCTGATCGCGCTCACCGAGCAGGGCGACAATGCAGCGGTGGCGCACACCGCCCAGACCCTGCTCGAACGCATCGCCGAGCCGATCGAGGTCGACGGCCACAGCTTGAGCATGAGCGCGAGCATCGGCGTCAGCGTGTTTCCGGAAGACGGCCGCGATTTCGATACCCTGTTCCGCCAGGCCGACGCGGCATTGAACGAGGCCAAGGACGCCGGGCGCAACACCCATCGTTTCTTCACCCACGACATGAACGCCAACGCGCTGGAACGACTCCAGCTCGAACACAGCCTGCGGCTGGCGCTGGAACGCGGTGAGTTCGCGCTGCACTACCAGCCGCAGGTGGCGCTCGACGGCGGGCGCATCATCGGCGCCGAGGCACTGCTGCGCTGGCACGATCCGGACACCGGCCTGGTACCGCCCGGACGTTTCATCGGCATCGCCGAGGACAGCGGCCTGATCGTGCCGATCGGTGCCTGGGTACTGACCGAGGCCTGCCGCCAGAACCGTGCCTGGCGCGATGCCGGTCTGCCGCCGATTCCGCTCGCGGTCAATCTGTCCGCACTCCAGTTCCGGCGCGATGACCTGGTGGAATCGGTCACCCGCGCGCTCGACGACAGCGGACTCGAAGCCGACGGACTGGAACTGGAACTGACGGAGTCGATCCTGATCCACGACCAGACTCGCGCACTCGAGACCTTGCAACGCCTGAAACAACTCGGTATCGGGCTCGCCATCGACGACTTCGGCACCGGCTATTCGAGCCTCGCCTATCTGCGGCGTTTCGCCGTCGACAAACTCAAGATCGACCAGTCCTTCGTACGCGACATCGCAACCGACCCCGACGATGCCGCGATCGTGCGCGCCGTCATCCAGCTCGGCCGCAGCCTCGGCCTGCGCACCGTGGCCGAGGGCGTCGAGACCGCCGAACAGGCCGCCTTCCTGCGTCGCGAGGGCTGTGACGAGGCGCAGGGCTATCACTTCGGACGCCCGTTGCCGGTGGACGAATTCACGCGTCTGCTGGAACATGGGCGTCTGCCGTATCATCCCGACTGACCGGACACCCGGGACGACCATCGGCGGTTCCCCGGCCATCACCCACATCACGAAAGGTTCATGAACAGCACATCTCCTGCCTTGGCGGCAACGACCGCCGAAGCCGTCGTCGTCGCCGAAGACCTCGTCAAGCGCTACGGCGGCCGCAACGTCGTCGATCGCGTGAGCCTGAACGTGCGCCGCGGCGAGTGCTTCGGCCTGCTGGGCCCGAACGGCGCCGGCAAGACCACCACGCTGCGCATGCTGCTCGGCCTCACCACGCCCGACGCCGGCCGCCTCGAAGTGCTCGGTCTGCCGATCCCGGAACGCGCACGCGAGGCGCGCCGGCGGGTCGGCATCGTGCCGCAGTTCGACAACCTCGATCCCGATTTCACGGTGGAGGAAAACCTGCTCACGTATGCGAGCTACTTCGGCATGAGCGGAAACGAGGCGCGCTCGCGCATCGCCGGCCTGATCGAGTTCGCCGCCTTGCAGGGACGCGAGAACGCACCCATCGCCACGCTCTCCGGCGGCATGAAGCGTCGTCTGACGCTGGCGCGCGCGCTGATCAACCAGCCCGAACTCGTCGTGCTCGACGAACCCACCACCGGCCTCGATCCGCAGGCGCGTCACCACATCTGGCAGCGCCTGCGCCGGCTCATCGAGCAAGGCAGCACGCTGATCCTGACGACGCATTACATGGAAGAGGCGGAACGTCTGTGCGACCGGCTGGCGATCATCGACCAGGGCCGCGTGATCGCCTGCGACAGCCCGCGCGCCATGATCGGCGCCGAGGTCGAACCGCACGTGATCGAGATCCAGGGCGCCGAGGCGCGCGAATGGAGCGCACGCCTCGGCAGCGCCTCCGGCGTGCGCCAGCGGTCGGCCGGCGACAGCACGCTGCTGTACACGGCCGATCCGAAACCCTTGCTCGAAGCGCTGGGCGAAACGCGCCTGCGCTACCTGCACCGACCGGCCGACATGGAGGACGTGTTCCTCAAGCTCACCGGGCACGACCTGCGGGATTGATGAGAGCGTGCAGCCCCCTTACGCTTGCCCCCTCATACTTCACGACGCCGACCATGACGACCCGAACCGCTACCCTGCTGCCCCGTCCGAGCCTGCGCTTCCTGCCGGTATGGCGGCGCAACCTGCGCGTCTGGCGCAAGATCCTGATTCCGTCCGTGCTCGGCAATTTCGGCGAACCGCTGCTGTATCTGCTCGCCTTCGGCTACGGCTTCGGCCGGCTGGTGGGACAGGTCGGCGAACTGCCGTACATGGTGTTCCTCGCCTCCGGCATCGTCTGTTCGAGCGCGATGTTCACCGCGAGCTTCGAGGCCCTGTATTCGGCCTACACGCGCATGGAGGAACAGAAGACCTGGCACGCCATGCTCGGCGCGCCGCTCGACATCGACGACGTGGTGCTGGGCGAGGTCGCCTGGGCCGCCACCAAGGCGATGATGAGCGCGGTGGCGATCCTGCTCATCGCCACCGGCCTCGGCCTGGTCGCCGACTGGCGCGCGCTGCTGGTGCTGCCGGTGGTGGGACTGGCCGCCTTCAGCTTCGCCGCCTGCGCGATGATCGTGACCGCGCTGTCGCGGAGTTACGACTTCTTCATGTATTACTTCACGCTCGGCATCACGCCGATGCTGCTGATGAGCGGCGTGTTCTTCCCGCTCGATCAACTGCCGCCGCTGGTATCGCTGCTCGCCCACCTGCTGCCGCTCGCCCATACGGTCGAGATCGTGCGCCCGCTGATGACCGGCGGCGAGGTCACGGGCCTGGCCCTGCATCTCGGCGTCATTCTGGCGTACGGCGTCGTGGGTTATGCGGTGGCGAGCGCCCTGTTGCGGCGGCGCCTGCTGCGCTGACCGCCGGGTCCATCACCTGCGGGTCCACCCCCTGATGCAGTTCACAAAAACCTGCTATCTTATCTGCCCTCATTGCCTGACGCGTCACCAAGAGAATCCCGTAGCGAAGACCCCAGTTCCCTGCAACCAACGTCCGGAGTGCCACATATGGAAATCACCCTGAACAACGTCATCAAGACCTCCGCCGCCGTGCTCGCCCTGAGCCTCGCCACCGGCTGCGCCACCAGCAAACAACTCGCCGAAGTCCGCCAGATCGCCGAAGCCGCCACCGCCCGTGCGGAGCGCGCCGAGGCCGTCGCCGCCGCTGCCGAAACCAAGGCCGCCACCGCCAGCGCAACCGCCACCGAAGCGAGCAAGACCTCCGCCGAGGCCGCGGATGCCGCCAAGAACGCAGAAGGCGCCGCTGCGTCGTCCGCTGCCGCCGTCACGGCCGCACGGACCGCCGCCAGCGATGCCGCCGGCCATGCCCGTGCGGCCGAAGGCAGCGCCCAGACCGCGACCACGGTCGCCACCGAGGCCAAGACCACGGCCGAGACGGCCAGCGCCGCCGCTGCCGACGCGGTCAAGAAGGTCAACATGAGCCACAACGAGGCCGTGATGGCCGTGACCTCCTCGGTGCAGGCCAAGGAAGCCGCCGACAAGGCCGTCCACACCGCCGGCAAGGCGCTGCTCAATTCCAAGGAGGCGATCGAGATTTCCAAGAGCACCTACGCCGAGGCCGGTGCCGCCGCCGCTTCCGCCAGCAAGTCGGCCGACCATGCCGCACAGGCCGCCAATGCACTGAGCGAGGCGACCGACATCGCCAACGCGGCCCGCACCACGGCCGCCGCCGCTGCCGCCAGCGCCAGCGAGGCGGTCGCTACCGCCAACGATGCCAAGGCCGCATCCGCCGCCGCGGTCGCCACCTCGGACGACGCGCGCGCCGCGGCTGCTGCCGCCGTCGCCACCGCCGACAATGCCAAGGCCGCAGCTGCCGAGGCCGTGCACCAGAGCTACAACGCGACCAAGGAAGCCAACAAGGCGAATGCGCTCGCCAGCTCGATCAAGGCGACCGCCTACGAGGCCAAGGCCACGGCCTATGACGCACAGTCCGTCTCCTACGATCTGAAGAATCAGGTCGAGGGCGACGCCGGCCACGACGTCAAGGCCAAGCTGGTGGAAGAACCCGCGAGCAGCGACGCGACGAAATAAGTTTCGTCGATGCGGCATTGAAAAAGCCCGCCACTTCCGTGGCGGGCTTTTTTTCGCCTGTCGCATCGGCACAGGCCGCCGCAGTCAATGCGATGACTCGGCCGGGAAATGCGCATTTTCTTGCCGCAGGGCATTGTCTTCGAATGCGGGAAGCGCACATTGCCCGATGTCGACGATGCACGCCGGTTCGCAAACTTGAACCACCGGTTCCGATTGGAATACAGTTGACCACATCCGGCGCCTTTGCCATCACTCAAGGAGAATCGCCATGAGAAAACTAATGTTTGCATTGACGGCGCTGTGTGCGCTGGGCTTCTCGTCCAACAGTCAGGCCGCGACGCAGTGGTGGCTCGGCTACACCTTCATCATGTCGGAAGACGGCAACGCCTGCGTGCTGGCGCGTTACCGTGCTTTCGACGGTTCGTTCACGCTGGCGCAGGCCGATGCCATCTACTCGACCGTCGCCGGCCTGATCGACTCCAACGTCGATGCCGGTTCCCTGGGCGTCAACGTGCAGCACACCTTGCCCTCGCAAGCCGAGGCGCTCGGCCAGACCGGCGAGGCCATTGGTGCCGCCTTCCTCCAGAGTGGCGTCAACATCTGCACGGTCGGCGGCCAACCGGTCGACGTCGTGTTGTTCCTGAGTCACTTCAGTTGCGAATACCAGAACGAATGGCAGATGTGCATCCGCCTGTATGCCGACACGGGTGAGTACGACCTGACGTCGCTCGGCGTCAACCGCGGCCCGGCGGCATTCGGCGGCATCTTCATCAAGAAGGAAATCTGGGATGCCGTCGCGGGCATCGTGTACAGCGGTGAGCTACCCACGCTGCCGATGGTCGCGGAGCCCATGATGTCGCAGGTGATGTCGGTCCTGAACACCATCAGTGCCATGCCCGGTGGTGGTGGTGGTTCGTTGCCGGGTTCCACCGGCGAGCTCATCAGCACGCCCTGATCCGCACTTGACGTTCCCCGGCCTGCCGTATCAAACGGGCGGCAGGCCGGGGACGGCAGTCGGGCCACCTGCCGTCTCGCCCACTCCGCCGGCCCCGCCACTCCCGCATGACATCCGCATTCCCGCCCATTCGCGTTGCGGCAATGGTTACCATCCTGATGCTGCCGCTGCTCGCGGCCTGCCTCGATGGTTCATCCAAGGCCCCGCCGTCCGACCTTCAGCGTCTGCTGCATGGCACGCCACCCGAACGCTGCACGTCCAATCCGTCCGCACTGCACGCCACCCACGCGGGTTTCGATTGCGCGGCGGACGACGGCTATCGCTATCACGTCGACCTGCCGAGATCGGGCCAATACAACAGTACCGTTTTCGTGCTGCACATCGTCGACGACGCGCAGGGCCTGCTGGCCGCCAACACCGATGCCGGCGCGCTCGCGGACGTGCTGTTCATCCTGCCCGAAGCGAAAACCTGGCCGATCATCGGCAATCTCGTAACGGCGCAGCTCTGGAATGGCTCGGGCATGCGCCACCCCTTCGACAACGGCTGCTGCGTCGACACCGGACTCGCCGACCGGCAGTTCGTCGCCGGTCTGATCGAGGACGCAACGACCGCGCTGCCGGGCAACGACCGCTACGTGATCGGTCTGTCGAACGGCGGCATGCTCGCGCTCGACCTGCTGTACAACACGCGCCTCGACGTGACCGAGTATTTTGTCCTGGTGAGCAGTGACCAGACGAATACCTGGACCGTGCGCGAACCGAAGGCGTCGGTGACGCTCGTCGGCGTGCACGACGACGAGGTGATCCCGTTCTTCGGCGGACCGATCGACGCCACCGAATACATCGGGCACATCAATGCCGACAATCCGTACGTCGAGGCACCGCCCTACGCCACGACGCTGGCGCGCCTGATCGACGGGCTTGCCTGCGAGAGCGAACCCGCATCCGTCGTCGTGTCGCCGTGGGCCCAGGGCATCATCACAGAGCGTGCCTGCCATCATGGCAGCCTCAACAGTTTCGAACTCGCACAGGGCGGGCACCGGCTGGGATCGGAGGATTTCACCGCCGAAACGCCACAGCGACGCGACGTCATCGGGTACATGCTGAGACGGATGGGTCGCTGATGCGCCGGCACACCAGACTCGAAACGAGCGATCACGCCGGTTCGATCGTCGAATGGAACGACACCGACGGCGATCCGCCGGCCCCACCGGGCTGCATCGAGGATCTGCCGGGCCATCGACAGCTGCGGAAGCGTCAGCAAGCCGCCGCAGCGCAAGGCATCGACATACCATTCTTTCGTGGCCACGACGGCGTGGCATCCGCCACCACCATGGTCGATGGCGTCGAGTGCATCAATTTCGCCAGTTACAACTACCTCGACCTGAGCGGCGATCCGCGCGTCTCGCAGGCCGCCAAGGACGCCATCGACCATTACGGCACCTCGGCCTCCGCCAGCCGCATCGTGTCCGGCGAATGCGCGCCGCACCGGCGACTGGAACGGGCACTGGCCGACATCTATGGCGTCGAGGACTGTCTGACCTTCGTCAGCGGTCATGCCACCAACGTCAGCACCATCGGCAGTCTGTTCGGTCGCAGGGATCTGGTCATACACGACGAATTGATCCACAACAGCATCATCCAGGGCATCCGCCTGTCCGGCGCGCATCGCATCGCCTTTCCGCACAACGATTGGGCCGCACTGGATGCATTGTTGAGTCGGATCCGTCACCAATACGAACGTGTACTGGTGGCGATCGAGGGCGTTTACAGCATGGACGGAGATATACCGGACCTGCCGCAGATGATCGCGATCAAGCGGCGTCACGGTACCTTCCTGATGGTGGACGAGGCCCACTCGCTCGGCATCCTGGGTGCCGGCGGCCTTGGCCTGGCCGAGCACTACGACGTCGACCCGCTGGAGGTGGACGTCTGGATGGGCACGCTCAGCAAGACGCTCGCATCCTGCGGCGGCTACATCGCGGGCAGCAGCGGGCTGATCGAGTACCTGAAATACACCACGCCGGGCTTCATTTTCTCGGTCGGCATGTCGCCGCCCCTGGCCGCTGCCGCACTCGCCGCACTGGAGGTCATGCGTGCCGAACCGCAACGCGTGCAGGCGATACGCGAACGTGGTCGTTATTTCCTCGAACAGGCGCGGGCGCGCGGCCTCGCCACCGGAACCAGTCAGGGCCATGCGGTGGTTCCCGTCATCATCGGCAACTCGCTGCATGCGATGACGCTTTCCAATCGCTTGCTGGAGCGCCGCATCAACGTCCAGCCCATTCTCTATCCGGCGGTGTCCGAGCCATCCACCCGCCTGCGCTTCTTCATGCATTGCCGGCACAGCGAGGAACAAATCGACCACACGCTCGACGCCGTCGTCGACGAACTGCGCCGGCTGCCGTCGACCGCCCGCGCATGAAGACGCTCGTCATCGGCGGCAACGGTTTCGTGGGCTCCGCCGTGGTGCGTGCACTGATCGCACACGGACACGCCGTGCGCTGTCTGTTGCGCACCACCAGCACGACCGGCCGCATCGACGACCTCGCCGTGGAACGGGTGACGGGCGACATCCGCGAGCCGGCATCGCTGCACGCGGCACTGGACGGCTGCGACGCCGTGATTCATCTGGCCAGCCCTTCAGCATGGGATCAGATCGACTCGCCGCTGATGCAGGCCGTCGTGGTCGACGGCACGCGCAATCTGCTCGCCGCGCTCGCCGAAAGACGTGCGCGTGGCCGTGTCTGCCGCATGGTCTACGTGTCCACGGCGGCGGCCGTCAACGGTTCGGAACGTCCGCAGTCTTTCGACGAATCCGCCGCGTTCACGCTCGACGAACGGCGCTTCCGCTACGTCGCCTGCAAACGGGAAGCGGAACGCCTGTGCGGCGACGCCGTCGGGCGCGGACAGCCGGTCGTGATCGTCAATCCGGCCGAGGTGTACGGACCGCATGACCACGGCTTCGTGACGGCCGGCAATCTGCTGGAATTTCTCAGGCAGAACCCCGTACTGGTCTGCGCCGGCGGCACCAGCATCGTGCACGTCGACGACGTGGCGCTCGGCATCGTGCGCGCGCTGGAACGCGGAACGGCTGGCGAACGCTACATCCTGGGCGGCGAGAACCTCGGCATTGCGGAACTGGCCCGGCTCTGTCTCGAACTGGCCGGACGGCGAGCGCGGATCATCGAACTGCCGCGCCCGCCGCTGCGCGCACTGGCCGCACTGGGACGCCGGCTGGCGCTGCCGCTGCCGTTCAATCCGTCGGTCATTCCCTACGCCACGCGCTACTGGTACATGAACGCCGCCAAGGCCGAGACCGAACTCGGCCTGCGGTTTCGCGACGCGCGAGCGGTGCTGGAACCGACCATCGCCTGGCTGCGCGCCGCCGGTCACCTGCCGGTCCGATCCTCCGTGATCTCATGAACGGGCATGCCCACCTCTTCGCCCACGGCGGCGTACACGCCCATGTCGACGCCGTGCTGCGATTCCGCTGGCCGGTGATCCTGCTCGTCTGCGCGCTCACCGCCATCGCGGGTAGCGGTCTGCGTTTTCTCGACTTCGATGCCGACACCCGCATCTTCTTCGCGCAGGACAATCCGGAGCGGCGCGCCTTCGAAACCATGGAGAAGACCTTCAAGCGGGTCAACGCGCTGGTCTTCGTCGTCGCGCCCCAAAACGGACGGGTGTTCTCGCGCGACGCCTTGCAGGCCATCGAATGGCTGACGGAACGGGCCTGGGACATTCCGCACGCGACCAGCGTCTCGTCCCTCGCCAACCAGTTCCACAGTCGTGGCATCGGCGACGAGATCATCGTCGAACCGCTCATCCCACGCGCGCGCGACATGGGCGACGACGACATCGCGTCCGCCGCCAATGCTGCGGCGGCGCGGCGGGACCTGATCGGATTGATGCTGTCGCCGGAACTCGACGTCACGGGCGTGATGGCGCTGGTGAACCCGCCCGGCAGGGACCGCCACGAAGTGCAGCAGATGGCGCAGCACGCCTACGCGCTCGCCGACGAACTGCGCGAGCGCTTCCCCGGCATCGACGTCTACCTGAGCGGCGGCGTCATGGCCGACATGGCCTTCAACGAAGCGGCGCGCCGCGGCCTGACGACATTGCTGCCGGCGATGATCCTGCTCGTGATCCTCGCGCTGACGGTGGGCCTGCGTTCGATCCGCAATACGCTCATCACCCTGACCGTCGTCGCCGCCGCGCTCGTCACCACGCTCGGCCTCGCCGGCTGGGCCGGACTGGCGCTCAATACCGTCAGCAGCATCGCGCCGCTGGCGATCCTGACGCTGGCGATCTCGGACTGCGTACACGTCACGATCGGCATGGGACAGCAATTGCGCGCCGGCCGCGGACTGCGCGACGCGGTGGGCGAGACCATGCGCATCCACACCCTGCCGGTGATCGTCACCAGCGTCACCACGGCGCTGGGATTCCTGACCCTCAACTTCAGCGCCTCGCCGCCGTTTCGCGAACTCGGCAACCTGATCGCGTTCGGCATGCTCGTCGCCCTGATCTACGTGCTGATGCTGCTGCCGGCCCTGTTGTCGCTGATCCCGGATCGCCGCGCACCGGCGCGGCTGGCATGGGAGCAGATCGCCCTGCGCCGTCTCGCGGACCGGGTGATCGCGCGGCGCCGCCCGCTGCTCGCGCTCGGTCTGCTGACGACCGTGGTGCTGGGCGTCGGCGTCTCGCGCATCACGCTCGACGACGACTTCATCCGCTACTTCGACGACAGCTACGACTTCCGGGTCGGCAGCGACTTCATGGAGCGCCGGCTGACCGGCCTCAACGTGATTCAGTACGCCCTGTCCTCGGGCGAGGAACAGGGCATCGCACGTCCAGATTACCTGGAGACGGTCGACGCGTTCACCAACTTCCTGCGCACGCAGGACAAGATCGATCACGTCGCCACGATGATCGAG
>JAQVJI010000058.1:0-4583 GCA_028695255.1 Chromatiales bacterium
GGCGAGAACAAACCGCGGCATCGTCATGGCACGCTCTCGTACACCGTGAAGGTGTTGGACGGATGCGCCGCGCCGCTGCTGATCGCGCCCGGCACGACGACGCGGATGACGCGCGACCCGAGCGGGGCGTCGGGCGCGATGTGCATCGGTACCGTGAGCCGGGTGCCGTCGCCGTTCACCTGCACGGCGCTGCCGAAGGTGATGCCGACGGCGGGCTCGGCGATGACGGCCGTGGCGTCGAACAGCATCTCGCCGCGCACCAGCAGTTCGAAGGTGGTTCCGAGTCCGCCCAGGATCGGTTCGATGGAATGCAGCACCGGCACGCCGTGGCCGATGAACAGCCGCGCGGCGGATGGATCGGCGAAGGGCACCGTGCCGGTCTCGGTTTGCAGCACGACGCGGCGCGAGCCCGGCACCGCCTGCGGCGCGGCCGTGACGAGGACCTGCACCGTGTCGCCTTCCGGCGAGATGTCCACGTCGGGCGCGACTTCGAGATCGTCGGCCGGAATCAGCCCGATCTGCGTCACACCCGGCAAGCCATGCCCCTCGACGGTGAGCGTGACCGTTTCGCCCGGCAGCAATGCCAGCGGCTGGATGCCGGTGGCAATGGGCCCGACGGCGACGCCGAGCAGCGGTGTGCGGACGTCGTAATCGGCGGCGCCGGGATCGGTGTCCTCGCCCTTCATCACGCCGACGAGCGGCGCGGCGATCGGGCCGACCGGGATTTCCGTTTCACCGCTCGAACCCTTCGTGACGCCGAGCACCGGCGATGCGACGAAGGCCTGGATCTCCGATGTCTCGACGACCAGTTGCACGGTGTTTTCGGCGCCCGGCGTGAGGCTGGTGCTGCCGCCGGCGGTGACGACCTGCACCACGCGCGGACCGGCGGCGGCCGAGGCGCCGACCGCGACGTTGACCGCGATCTCGGTACCTGCCGCATTGACGTTGGGCACGCCGACGACGACGTCGTCGGCCGGTTCGATGCGCACGGATTGCAGTTGTTGGAGGTTGTAGCCGCGCAGCAGCAGGCTGGTCGCGGGCGTGCCGACCACGAGATGCGTGGGCGCCACCGATTCGAGCACCGGGCCGGTGGCGGTGACGAGGAAGCGATTGGCATCGGCACTGGCCAGGGGCACTGCCTGACCGTCGTCGTACAGGCGCAGACGGCGCGGCGTCTGCGCTGCATCGGCCGCGATGTTCACCGGCACGCTCACGCTCCGGCGATCCGGCGCCGTCGTGATCTCGCCCGTGAGCGTGATGCCGTCGGGCGGGAAGACGTCGACCGTCGCCGCTTCCGGCAGGCCGACGCCGTGGATGGTGAACGTCACGTCCGCACCGACGGACGCGGCCTTCGGTTCGAGAGCCGTGACGACGGCGCCCTTGTTGACGCCCAGCATCGGCGATGCCAGCGTGCCCGGCGTCGGCTCCGGCTCGGAACCGGATTCGCGCAGCACACCGACCAGCGGCGACACCAGCGCCGTCACGTCCTGCTCGGTTTCGAGAATGACATACAGCGTGTTCGACGGCACCGGCGTGGCGTCGGAACTGCCGTTGGCGGTGCTCACGGTCAGCACGCGCGGGCCGAGCGCGGCGTTGGGCGCCACCGACAGCCGCACGGTGAGTTGCGTGCCTTCGCCGTTCACCGTCGGCGCGGCATCCATGCTCACGTGATCCGACGGATGCAGCATGACGCTGCTCGCGCCCTGGAAGTTGTAGCCGCGCACGGTCAGAAGCTGCGCGGTGGCGCCCGCGATGATGTTGATGGGCGTGATCGACTCGACCACCGGCAGCGTCGTGTCGATGATGCGGAGGCGGTCGGCCTGCGGCGAGGCAGGCTGGATGATCCGTCCGTCGGCACCGAACACGCGCACGCGCCGCACACCGGTAGCCGCGGATTCCGCCACCGTCATCGGCAGGCTCACGGTCCGGCCCTGGGAATCGACTTCGAAGCCGCCGAGCATGATGCCGTCCGCCGGCACGACGTCGACGGCGGTGGCGCCGGTCAGACCGATACCGCTGATCGTCAGCGGCACGGCGTCGCTGCCGACCGGCAGCACGGTCGGTTCGAGCGCCAGCACGGCGCGACCGAAGGCGATGCCGACGTTGGCCGCCGCCAGACCCTCGATATGTTCTTCTGGTGGCGGCAGTGCCGACTCCCGTTGCACACCGAGCAGCGGCGAAAAGCTCGTGTTGACGCCTGCAAACGCGGTGGTGACGTACACCGGCACCTGCACCAGCGCCTCGATGCCCGGCGCGTACAGCGTGAAATTGGCCTGACCTTCGCGCAGACCCGCCATGCCGACCGTGGCCTGACGTTCGCCGGCCGGGATGGTGACTGCGTCCGCGTCGAGCCGCACGACCTCCGGGTCGGACACGGACAACGCGATCGTCTGCGCGAGCGCACCTGCCTGGGAAATGCGTATCGCCACCGGACGCGACACGCCGTCCGGCGGCAATGCAACGGGCGTCGGGACGACGGTCAGGGTCGGCAGCGGCGGATTGACCGTGACTTCGAAGGTCACCGTGCCGCTCGCGGTCTCGAAGCTGATGGTGTAGGTGCCGGGAGGGAGCGTGGCATCGGCCGTCAGCGTGAACGACAGGCCGTCGGCCGTGTAGCGCAGATTCTCGATGCGCAGGCGCGAATCGGAGGTGTAGACCTGAGCGCCGGCAAGCGACGAACCCGGCAGCAGGATGTCGATCGAACCGCCGGGACGCAACGTCAACTCCGGCAGCGGCGGCACCTCGGGCGGACTCGCCGCGCCGTCGACCTCGACCGCCAGCAGGTTGCCGACCGCATCGTAGCGATAGAGCGTCGACCTGCCCTGCTCGTCGACCACGCGCAGCAACCGGCCGAGCTCGTCGTAGTCGAAGCGCTCCTCGCCCGCGTGCCCCGGCGTGTAGCCCTGTGGGCACAGCAGACACAGCAACAGGATCAGGATCAGCCGAAGCGCAGGCACGCTGGATGGACTCCCTTCCGATACGTCTCCACGCCCGACACGTCAGATCGTGTCATGGCTTCGTCTCCGCGGCCTGGTCGCCATCGGCAGCGGGCTCGGCGCCATAGCCGTTCTCCCGCGCGCGGTCGGCCCAGATCGCCGCCTGCCCGTAGTCCTGCCGGACGCCGTAGCCGTAGGCATACAGCGTCGCCAGCGCGTACTGCGCCTGCGCGTGATTCTGTTCCGCCGCCTTGCGATACCAGGCGTGCGCCGTCTCGAAGCTGCGCGTCACGCCCTCGCCCCGCTCGTACATCGCGCCCAGCCTCGCCTGCGCCTCCGCGCTGCCCTGCTCGGCCAGCGGCGTCAATGCCTCGAGCGCCGCCGCGAAATCGCCGGCCGCGTGCCGTGCGATGGCCGCGTCGAGCCGGGTGGTCAGGGATGGCTGCGATGGAGTGGCATCACCCGAGTCTGCGGCAGACTCGCCGGGCTTGTTGCAGGCGGTGACGAGGGTGAGGATCGATACGAAAAGCAGTGACGCAAGACATGCGCCGAGGCGAGAGGAAATGACGGAGCGACGGGACGACTGCCCGACGAACCGACGCGAAACGACATCCAGTACATCCATCCGTTGGCTCCCATTGCTGCCGCGGCCGTTCGCACCGACCGCGGATCAATACCGTACAGATAACGGTTGAATGGGACTATAGCCCGGATGAATCCCATGTCAAGGGAAAGGTTGAACGTCATACCCAGGTATCGAGGACGGAGCGATGGTTCTCGCCGGGCGCGCTGCGGGGGCTCGATGGAAAAACTTGTTGCTCTCGCTGAGAACGCCGGGACGCTGAGGAAAGAATTGAGGGCACTTCCAGAGATTCGTCATTCCCGCGAAAGCGGGAATCCAGTTTTTTGGTTTTACTGGGCTCCCGCTTTCGCGGGGGTGACGAAAATAGAGTTCGTGTTTTTTTGGTTTTCCCAGCGTCCCGGCGTTCTCAGCGAGAGACACGACGTTTTTTGCGTACGGCAGTGGTCCGCGGTCGTCAGCGACACCGCCCTCCCCAACCCCGGATTTCATTGCATTCCATCCGGGCTACGCGTCTGGGAAAAACCGAACTACCGGCCCGGAATCTTTTCCCCGCGTCCCGGCGTTCTCAGCGAGAGTCACATTCTGTTTTTAATGCTTGCCCGCGCGCACCAGGCCGCCGAGTCCGGCCTGGACCAGCGCGTTGTTGAGCACGCCGCGGATGGCCGAGGGCTCTTCCATCGCCAGGCACTGCCGGAGCAGTTCGCGCGCGCGTTGGCGCGAGAAGCTGCGGATGACCCATTTGACGCGTGCGATGGAGGCGACGTTGACGCTCAGGCTGTCGATGCCCATGCCGAGCAGCAGGATGATGGCGGCCGGATCGGCGGCCATTTCGCCGCAGACGCTCACCGGCCGGCCGGCGCGATGGGCACCTTCGGCCACCTGCTGCAAGGCGTGCAGCACGGCCGGATGCAGGGCGTGGTACAGGCCGGCGACGCGCGGATTGTTGCGGTCGACCGCAAGCAGATACTGCACCAGGTCGTTGGTGCCGATGGACAGAAAATCGACGCGGCGCGCGAGCGATTCCGCCAGATACACCGCCGACGGCACCTCGACCATCACGCCCA
>JAQVJI010000058.1:4683-14318 GCA_028695255.1 Chromatiales bacterium
AATTCCTGCTTGAGCTCCGCCCCCGGCTCGATGACGAGCTGGCCGCGATAGCCGTCGACCACGATCTCGCGTCCTTCCAGCCGGCCGACCGGCAGGTCGGACACGCCCATCACCGCCGGCAGCCCCATCGCACGGGCCAGGATCGCGACGTGCGAGGAGCCGGTGCCGCGCGCCGACACCAGGCCCACCAGCCGGTCGGCCGGCACCTCGGCCATCTGCGCGGCGGTCAGGTCGTCGCCGATCAGAATGGTGTTGGGCGGGAAGTCCTCCGCTCCGCGTTGCACCGGCAACAGGCGGGTGAGGACGCGCCGGCCGATGTCGCGCAGGTCGGCGGCGCGCTCGCGCAGATACGGATCCTCCATCTCCTCGAACACGCGCGTGCTCTCGCGGATGGTGTCGCGCAACGCGCCCGGCGCCCAATTGCCGTCGCGGATGCGCTGGATGGTGCGGCTGACCAGGCTGTCGCCGCCCAGCATCATCAGGAAGGCGTCGAAGACCAGGCTTTCCTCGGCCGGCAGCACCTGACTCAGGCGCTGTTTGAGGCTCGACACCTCCTCGCGCACGCCGTCCAATGCGGCCTGGAAACGCGCGATTTCCTCGTCCACCGACAACGGCGTGCGGTCCGGCACCACGTCGAGATCGGCCTGGGCGTAGGCGGCGACGCCGACACCGACCGCGATGCCGGCCGAACCTGCGATGCCGACGAGACGCAGATTGCCCTGCGGTTCGACGTTGCGCAGCGTGCCGACCTCGCCGGTGATCTCGGCATGACTGATGGCGCCGGCGAGCTGTGCCGCGAGCGTGACCAGGAAGGCGACGTGCTCGTCGTCGTAACGGCGCTGCTCGCGCTGCTGCACGACCAGCACGCCGAGCAGTTTGCGCTGATGGATGATCGGTACGCCGAGAAAGGCGTGATAGCGCTCCTCGCCCGTCTCCGGAAAGTATTTGTAGCGGGGATGATCGGGCGCGTTGTCGAGATTGACCGGTTCGGCGCGCTGCGCCACCAGACCGGTGAGGCCCTCGCTGTAGTCGAGCCGCACGCGCCCGACCGAATCGGGATTCAGACCCTCGGTCGCCATCAGCACCAGTTGCTGCCGGTCCGGCAGGCTCAGGTACACCGAGCACACGTCGAGCACCAGCGCCTGCCGCACGCGATTGACGATGATGTGCAGGGCCTGGCCGAGGTTCTCGGCGGCATTCACCTCTTGCACGATGCGGCGCAGGATGTCGAGCATGGCGGAATCCGGGTGATGCGGGAGCGGATGCCCCCGCGGGAATCATTCGGCGACTGGATCGACGACCGGGTCGGCGGCCGGCGAGCGGCGCACGCCGCGGCGCGTGGGGGCGCCTTCGGGAAGCAGCAGCGGCGCGAACTCCTTCAGCGCGCGCCGGTAGACGTGGCGCTTGAAGAACACCACCTCACGCATCGGGTACCAGTAATCGACCCAGCGCCAGCCGTCGAATTCGGGTTTCGGGCAGGCGTCCAGACGCACGCAGTCCTCGTCGCCGATCAGGCGCAGCATATACCAGATCTGCTTCTGGCCGATGCACAGCGGCGTGGAGTGGTGGCGGATCAGGTGTCGCGGCAGCCGGTAGCGCAGCCAGCCGCGGGTGTGGGCGACGATCTCGACGTGGTCCGGCAGCAGACCGGTCTCCTCCGTCAGCTCGCGATACATCGCCTCTTCATGGGATTCATGGCGGCGAATGCCGCCCTGCGGAAACTGCCAGGCGTCCTGCCCACAGCGCTTGGCCCAGAACAGAAGACCCTCCCGGTTGCACAGGATGATGCCAACGTTCGGCCTATATCCTTCACAATCAATCACTTGACAATACCCGGCGGAGAATCTTCATCCCGAATTCTTCCACAACCGGGCGGGACTCGGCAAATACCCGGCCGGAACGGCACCGCCGAGGGCCCCGACCGGCATGACCATGGCGGAGCGGCCGATTGGGTACAATGCCGCCTCCTCAAGTCCCGTGGAGACCCCCGACCGTGCGCCTGGCCATCTTCGATCTCGACAACACCCTGATCGCCGGTGACAGCGACTACGAATGGGGACGCTTCCTGGCCGATCAGGGCATCGTCGACGGGCCGTCCTACGAGCGGGCGAACCGCGAGTTCTACGAGCAGTACAAGGCCGGCACGCTGGACATCCGGGCATTCTGCCGTTTTTCGTTCCGGCCGCTGGCCGAGCAGCCGCTCGACCGCCTGCTCGGGCTGCGCGAGAACTTCTTCCGCGAACGCATCGAACCGCTGGTGCTGCCGGCCGCCTGCGACCTGCTGGCCGAGCACCGCCGCCACGGCCACGTGCTGATGATCATCACCGCCACCAACCGCTTCGTGTCCGAACCGGTGGCGATGCACTTCGGCGTCGACCACCTGCTCGCCACCGAACCGGAATTCCGCGACGGCCGCTACACCGGCGAACTGACCGGCATCCCGTGTTTCCAGCACGGCAAGGTGCAACGGCTGGAGCAGTGGTTGGCCGAACAGGGGCATGCCATCGAGGAAAGCTGGTTCTACAGCGACTCCCACAACGACATTCCGCTGCTGGAGATGGTCGACCATCCGGTGGCGGTCGATGCCGACGTGCCGCTTTCAAACCACGCAGCGGCGAAGGACTGGAAGCAACTGTCGCTGCGCGTCCCGGCCTGATTTGCCGAAATACCGGTCGCGCCACGACCTGTTTGACCCGTAGGAGCCCGGCCCTCCGGGCGATTGGCTCGAGCACCGCACTCCGACCATACCGCCCATCGCCGAGAGGGCTCGGCTCCTACGTTGCGGTTGATTCAACCATGCGCTCGATCGAAGCCCCGGCTCAGTCCTGCATCAGCTCGAAATCTTCCTTGGTGGCGCCGCACTCGGGGCAGGTCCAGTTCATCGGGATGTCCTCCCAGCGCGTGCCCGGCGGGATGCCCTCTTCAGGCAGACCCTTGGCCTCTTCGTAAATGAAGCCGCAGATCACACACATGTAACGCTTCATGCCGGGGTCCTTGCTGAGAAAGGCGGGGACCCATTGTGCCCAAGGCCATCGGCACGCTCAAGCGCGACCCGACGGTACGGCCCGACAGTACGGCAACGGCCGGCGAGACACGTCCTGCTAGAATGGCCGCATACCTTCGAGCCGCATACCTTCGAGGAACCGTTCCATGACCGACAATCCCACCGTGCCGGTGGTCATGACCTTCGCCGGCAGCGATCCCACCGGCGGCGCCGGCCTGCAGGCCGACATCGAGGCCATCATCAGCATGGGCTGCCACGCCGCGACGGTGGTCACCTGCGTGACGGTGCAGGACACCGCCGAGGTCATCGGACTGGCGCCGCTGGATGCCGAGCTGGTGATGCAGCAGGCGCGCGCGGTGCTGGAGGACATGCCGGTGGCCGCGTTCAAGATCGGCCTGCTCGGCTCGATCGAGATCGTGCAGGCAGTGCACACGGTATTGATGGACTATCCCGACATCCCGGTGGTGTTCGACCCGGTGCTGGCCTCGGGCAGCGGCAGCGCGCTGGCCGACGAGGAGATCGTCGAGGGCATGGTGAGCCTGCTGCTGCCGCTGACCACCGTGCTCACGCCGAACAGCCTGGAAGCGCGCGCGCTCGCCCCCGGCAGCGACACGCTGGATGCCAGCGCGATGGCGCTGCTCGACCAGGGCGTCGAACTGGTGCTCATCACCGGCACGCACGAGAACACGCCGCAGGTCCACAACGTGCTGTACGGCAATCATCGCCGGCTGGAGGCCTTCGCCTGGGATCGCCTCGAAGGCAGCTTCCACGGCTCCGGCTGCACGCTGGCCTCGGCCATCGCCGGTCTGCTCGGCCAGGGCAACGAACCCTTCTCGGCCATCCACGAGGCGCAGGAATACACCTGGCAGGCGCTGAAACACGGCTACCGCCCCGGCATGGGTCAGCGTCTGCCGAACCGTCTGTTCTGGGCCACGCTGGAAGAGGACGGGGAAGCGGATGCCGAATAGGCGGGTGCTGCGCGGCCTGTACGCCATCACCGACCCGCAACTCACGCCGCTGCCTTCGGCACTCGAGCGCATCGAACAGTCCCTGCGCGGCGGCGCGCGGCTACTGCAATACCGCGACAAGGGTGACGACCACGAGCGGCGTCTGCGTGAAGCCCTGTCGCTCCGCGAACTATGTCATCGCCATGGCGCGCAGTTCATCGTCAATGACGACGTAAGGCTCGCGCACGAATCCGGCGCCGACGGCGTGCATCTCGGTCGCGACGACGTCGACGTCGCCACCGCGCGCGGCATGCTCGGTGCCGACGCGATCATCGGCGTGTCCTGCTACGACCGACTCGAACTCGCGCTTGCCGCCGCCGCGGGCGGCGCCGACTACGTCGCCTTCGGCAGCTTTTATCCTTCGGGCACCAAACCCGCCGCCGTGCGCGCCGATCCGTCGCTCATCGCCGCATTCAAACGGCAGGCCGACCTGCCCGTCTGCGCCATCGGCGGCATCACGCCCGACAACGCACCGACGCTGATCGCCGCCGGCGCCGACATGCTCGCCGTCATCGGCGGCCTGTTCGCGCAGGCGGACGTGGAGATGCAGGCCAGCCGCATCACAGCGGCGTTCGACCGAGCGTGACTCCAGCGCGCCGGGAGCGCCGGCGCGTTTTGACAAGACACCGCGTCTCGTCAGATACGCCACAGTGTCTCGATGGAAAGTTAATGTCACTCTCGCTGGGTGCTCCGGGACGCAGGGAAAACCAAGAACCTCATGGACTCGAGCGCTCTTCCCTGCGTCCCTGCGCACTCAGCGAGAGAAACATCGTCCCGGCAGGATTACCGCGACTCGAACGCCAGCCGCGCACCGAGACCGGCGAAGGCCGCCGCGAAGACGTTGCGCATCAAGGCCAGCACGCGCGGCGATTCGAGCACGTAGCGACGAACGCCGCTGGCGAGCACGCCGTAGACGATGAACACCACGAAGGTCATGCCCATGAACACCGCACTCAGCAGCAGGAGATGCGCGAGTGCCGATTCGACCTGCGCCGGCACGAACTGCGGCATGAAGGCGAGGAAGAAGATCGACAGCTTGGGATTGAGGATGTTGACGAGGAAACTGCGCAGCATCAGGCGACGACCCGTGACGTCCGACGGCCGATCGAGCCGCAGCATGCCCTGGTCGCGCCAGGTCGCCCAGGCCAGGTAGAACAGATAGGCGACGCCCGCGAACTTGAGCGTCTGGAATGCCGTCGCGCTCATGTGCAATACCGCCGCCAGGCCGAGGATGCTCGCCAGCAGATGCGGCACGATCCCGGCGGTGCAGCCGATCGCCGCATGCACGCTCGCGCGCCAGCCCAGGAACAAACCGGCCGAGACGGTGAAGATCACGCCCGTGCCGGGAATCAGCACGACGATCAGGGACGTGAGCAGATAATCGACAGTGATCATGGAAGGCGTCCTCCGGGTAGTGGAAACTACCACAACGCCGAGGCGTGGTTCCGTGTCGACTTGAGTGGCACCGCCCATTTACCTGAAACTTGCCCCTCCACGATCCAGCAGCCGATTCCATTTTCGAGCCCAGACGACATGACCCGATCCCACGATTGCTTCACCCAGGCCCAGCAGTTCATTCCCGGCGGCGTCAATTCGCCCGTGCGTGCCTTCAAGGGCGTCGGCGGCGACCCGGTGTTCTTCGACCGTGCGCAGGGGGCCTATGTGTACGACGTGGACGGCCGGCGCTACATCGACTACGTCGGCTCCTGGGGTCCGATGATCCTCGGTCACGCCCACCCCGACGTGATCGCGACGGTCCAGAAGACGGCCGAGAAGGGGCTGTCGTTCGGCGCGCCGACCATGATCGAGACCGAACTCGCCGCGCGCGTGTGCGAGCTCGTGCCGTCGATGGATCTCGTGCGCATGGTCAGCTCCGGCACCGAGGCGACGATGAGCGCGATCCGGCTCGCGCGCGGCTACACCGGCCGCGACAAGATCGTGAAGTTCGAGGGCTGCTATCACGGCCACGCGGATTCGCTGCTGGTCAAGGCCGGCTCCGGCGCGCTGACGCTCGGCGTGCCGAGTTCGCCCGGCGTGCCGGCGGCGCTGGCCGAGCACACGCTGACCCTGCCCTACAACGACATCGACGCCGTGCGCGACTGCTTCGCCCGCGTCGGCGGGCAGATCGCCTGCATCATCGTCGAGCCGGTGGCCGGCAACATGAACTGCATCCCGCCCGTGCCGGGTTTCCTCGAAGGCCTGCGCGAGACCTGCGACCAGTACGGCGCGCTGCTGATCCTGGACGAGGTGATGACGGGCTTTCGCGTCGCACTCGGCGGCGCGCAGGCGCATTACGGCATCCGTCCCGACCTCACCACGCTCGGCAAGGTGCTGGGCGGCGGCATGCCGGTCGGCGCCTTCGGCGGCCGCCGCGACGTGATGGAGAAACTCGCGCCGCTCGGCCCCGTGTATCAGGCCGGCACGCTGTCCGGCAATCCGGTGGCGATGGCGGCCGGCCTCAAGACGCTGGAACTGATCTCGCAGCCCGGCTTCTTCGAGGCACTCGGCGCGCGCACGGAACAAC
Organism: Chromatiales bacterium; assembly: GCA_028695255.1. GTDB lineage: Bacteria > Pseudomonadota > Gammaproteobacteria > Ectothiorhodospirales > Ectothiorhodospiraceae > JAQVJI01. The sequence continues at coordinate 11,219 of JAQVJI010000058.1, forward strand.
TGGTCGAGGGCATGCTCGAAACCGCCCGCAAGACCGGCATCCCGCTCACCGCCAACCGCGTCGGCGGCATGTTCGGCATCTTCTTCACCGACGTGCCGCAGGTGACGAACTTCTACCAGGCCACGCAATGCAACGTCGACCGCTTCCGTCTGTTCTTCCACGAAATGCTTGAACGCGGCGTGTATCTCGCGCCGTCGGCCTTCGAGGCCGGCTTCGTTTCCAGCGCGCACACCGACACGGACATCGAGGCCACGCTGGCGGCGATGGCGCACGCGCTGGCCGGGCTGTAAGCTGATGTCATCACCCAAGTGAGGGCTGGGGTCAGGTCATGAAGGCGCGGCTGGTGGCACATCGCGGCGATTGCGCGCACTACCCGGAGAACAGCCTGCCGGCGCTCGCCTCGGCATTGAAGTCGGGCGTGAATCATCTGGAGTTCGACGTGCAGCTCACCGCCGATCGCGTGCCGGTGCTGCTGCACGACGTCGATCTGACCCGCACCACCGGACAGCCGGGCAACGTCACGCAGATGCAATGGGACGCGGTCAAGAACCTCCAGACCGCCGAGCCCGAACGCTTCGGTACGCGCTTCCGTCACGTACTCCTGCCGTCGCTCGCCGACGCGGTGGAATTCCTCAACCGCTCGCCCGGCGCCATCGTCTTCGTCGAGATCAAACCCGAGAGCGTGGCGGCCTTCGGCGTGCAGCCGACGGTCGATGCCGTGCTCGCCGCGCTCAAACCGGCGCGCTTTCCCTGGAACATCATCGGCCTCGATCCGGCGGTGGTCGAATACGCACGCAAGCGCGGCCCGCGGCCGGTCGGCTGGGTGTTGAGCACCGTCGACGAGGGCGCACAGGCGATCGCCGACACGCTGCGCCCCGACTATCTGTTCTGCGACCACAGGCAATTGCCGAAGACGCTCTGGATCGGTCCCTGGCGCTGGGTGGCCTACGTAACCAGCGACCCCGCCACCGCCCGCGCCCTGTTTGCACGCGGCATCGCGCTGGTGGAAACCGACGACCCGCAGGACCTGGGCGAGGCGCTGGAACCCCGCCCCGGTACATGACGGGTTTGCTCACCCGATCCAACTGAAAAAAACGTAGTAGATCCCCGCCTGCACGATCGTCAGCGGCACGCCGATGCGGGCGAAGTCGATGAACGTGAGCGTCTCGCCCTGGCGCTCGGCCGATTCGACGATGATGACGTTGCTGGCCGCGCCGATGATGAACAGGTTGCCGGCGATGGTGCTGGCGGCGGCCAGCGCCATCAGCGCGGGCGTGCCGGCGCCCGCGTGTTCGAGTACCGGCAGATAGAGCGCGACCAGCGGCACGTTCGATATCAGCTGCGACAGGCCGATGCCGATCGCGAACAGGGACGGCAAGCCGGCGAGATCGAGCGCCATGCCGTCGATGCCTTTCTGCAACACGCCGGTGTTCCACACCGCCGCCATCAGCACGAACATGGCGGCGAAGAACAGCAGCGTCGTCCACTCCACGCCCTTCAGCAGTTTGACGCGTTCGCGCGAGAACAGGAGCAGCGGCGCCGCGGCGGCGAGCGCGATCGCCGACAGCGGCAGCGTGAACGGCAGGCGCAGCACGACCAGTGCGATCTTCAGCATCACCATGACCAGCAGGACGATCAGTGCGATCCTGGCCAGCAGCGCGAGTTGGCGGTCGGCGTGCTCGACGCGCCGATGCACGAGTGGACGTGCATGCAGGTCGCGGCGATGGAGCAGCTTGAGTATGCCGTAGGCGGCAGCGAGTGCAAGCAGCGTCGGCAGGCCGAGATACCAGAGGAAATCGACGAAGGGGTTTTCGATGCCGCCCTGGCCCGCGATGAGCAGATTCTGCGGATTGCCGATCGGACTCGCGACGCTGCCGGTGGTGATGGCGAAGGCGAGCGTGAGCAGCAGCAGCTTCGGCGGCAGACCGTGTTCGCGCGCGAGCGCGAGTACGAGCGGCGTGCCGACGATGGCGAGCGTGTCGTTCATGAGCAGCGCGGAGGCGAAACCGCCGCCGAACAGGATCAGCAGCAGCAGGCCGTCGGCGGTTCGTGCGCGACCGAGCACGTGATCGCTCAGGGTGTAGAGACAGCCGCTCTGCACCAGCGCACGGCCGACCACGAACACGCCGAACAGAAACAGCATGACGTCGGGGTGGATCGCCTGCAGTGCGTCGAGCGGCGAGATGCCGCCCGTCAGCAACACCGCCAGCGCACCGAAGGTCATCGCCTGCCAGATCCTGACGCGCAGACGGCCGAGGCGGCGCGCGGCGATCAGCAGCAGCACGACGAACAGGATCAGCAGTGACAGGTAGGTCGTCATTCACGGGCACCGTTGGCACATCGAACAGACCGAGCAACATCGTAGGAGCGCCGGCCGGCGCGACGACGGGGTTTGAGCAAAGTGCCATCCCCGTCGCGCCGACCGGCGCTCCTACGGTGCATTCTTCTGCGGGAAACGCCGCATGATGACGTACAGCAGCGGCAGGCCCGCCAGCGCGAGCACGGCGGTGATGACGAAGAACAGCGCCCAGTCGCCGCCCAGTCCGTCCACCATCCAGCCGCTCGCGGCCGACAGCCAGATGCGCGCGAGATTGCCGAGCGAGGCGAGCAGCGCGTATTGGGTGGCGGTGTAGGCGACGTTGCACAGGCTCGACAGATAGGCGACGAAGGCGACGGTGGCGAGCCCGCCGGTGAAGTTGTCGGCCATCACGGCGACCGTGAATACGCCCATGTCCTGCCCCGACGTGGCGAGCCATGAATAAGTCAGATTGGTGGCGGCGGCGACGAAGCCGGCCACGAACAGCGCGCGCAGCACGCCCATGCGATGCACCAAAAATCCGCCGATGAGAATGCCGACCGCGTTCGAGGCGAGACCGTAGACCTTCGACACGTTGGCGATGTCGGTGAGCGAGAACCCGAGTTCGCGATAGAACACGCCCGACATGCGGCCGAGCAGCGCGTCGCCGAACTTGAAGATGAAGATGAAGATCAGGATCAGCACCCAGCCGTCGCGCTTCATGAAGTCGACGAAGGGCGCGACCACGGCGATGTAGAACCAGGCGACGAAATCGCCGAGACGGCCGCGCAGTCCGTCCAGGCC
>JAQVJI010000059.1 GCA_028695255.1 Chromatiales bacterium
AGTACTATTCCAGGAGCGACAACCGCGGCCCCTGGGGTGCGGTACCGGGAACCAACGACACGACGCCACACCTCCAGTGCAGGCGCAGCTATACGGTGTTGATGACCGACGGCTACTGGTCCGGCGGCAGTAACAACGAAGCCGACACCAGCGATGCGCGGGGCAACGTGGATAATTCAGACGGTCTTACGATCGACCCGCCGAGCGGATCCAGTTATCAGTACACCCCGGCGGACCCGTTCCGCGACGGCTACTCCAACACGCTGGCAGACGTTGCGATGTATTACTGGAAGCGGGATTTGCGTACGAATCTCGACAACCGCGTGCGCCCGACGGCGAAGAACCCGGCCTTCTGGCAGCACATGATCACGTTTGGCGTGGGACTGGGGGTCACGGGCTCGATCGAGCCTGAAGATGCGTGGGCTGCCATGATGAGCGGCGACGAAATCGCGTGGCCAAATCCGAATCCTGACACCGAGAACTGCACCGAAGCCACATGCTCAGCACGAATAGACGATTTGTTGCATGCATCCATCAACAGTCGGGGCGGTTTCTTCAGTGCCACCGATCCGAACACCTTCGCGGAGGAATTGACAGGCGTCCTGCAAAGCATCGCGGCCGAAACCAAGGCAACCGCTGCCGCGCTGGCGTCGAACTCGACCCGCCTCAATACCGACACCCACATATATCAGGCCAAGTTCGACAGTGCAGATTGGAGTGGGCAGTTATTGGCGTTGAAGGTCAATCCGGATGGATCGGTGGATACGGCAAATCCGGTCTGGGACACCTCGACTACCGGGAAGATTCCGACCCACAACCTTCGCAAAATATTCACATGGAATGGGGATGAGGGGTTGGCCTTTACCGTCGCGAACTGGGATAAGCTGACTGAAGCACAGCGCGCCGCACTGCAAAGCGGCGGCACGGTGACACAAGGCCAGGCGCGACTCAACTGGATACGCGGCGACCAGAGCCAGGAGGTCAAGAATGGCGGCGTGCTCCGTGATCGCTCGACCATCCTGGGCGACATCGTGAACTCGGATCCCTTCTTCGTCGACGTCCAGAATTTTGCTTATGATCGACTTCCGGATGGTACGGGCGGTAAGAGCACCTATCTGGATTTCCGCTTTGCCAACAAGGACCGTACAAAGATGGTCTATGTCGGCGCCAACGACGGAATGCTGCATGCCTTCGACGCCACCACGGGGCAGGAGAAGTTCACATTCATCCCGAAGGCGGTGTTTTCCAACCTCGCCAGCTTGACCAGTCAAGAATATACCCACCGTTACTTCGTGGACGGGTCCCCCTACGTGGGCGAGGCGTACTGGGATGGGCAATGGCGCACCATACTGGTCGGCACCACGGGAGCCGGGGGACGGTCGGTGTTCGCGCTCGACATCACGACCCCAGACAGCTTTGATGGTACGAAGGTGCTTTGGGAGTTCAATTCCGATGATGATTCGGATCTCGGCTACACGCTCGGACAACCGATCATCGGTCGCATGAAGAACGGCGATTGGGCGGTGATCTTCGGGAACGGTTATGGAAGCGACAGTCACAAGGCATTCCTGTACGTGCTGAATCTGAAAACCGGGGCGGTAATCCGCAAAATTCCTACAGGGGTCGGGGATGCCAGTTCCAGGAATGGCCTCAGCACACCAGCCTTGTTGGCCGATAACCATCGTACGATCGAATATGCCTATGCGGGCGACTTGCAAGGCAATGTCTGGAAATTCGATCTGACACATGCGTCGAACACCAGTCAGTGGGATGTCGCGTTCAAGAGTGGTTCCACACCGCAACCCTTGTTTTCCGCCAGACATGTGAGCGCCGTTGAAACACCGCAGCCGATCACTTCGCGCGTCGAGCTGACGCGACATCCGACTCATACCGGCCATCTGGTGATCTTCGGAACAGGGAAATACTTCGAGGTGGGTGACAACGGAACGACCGCGGTTCAAAGCCTATACGGCATTTGGGACAACGGCACCGCACGCATCACCCAAACTGATCGCAGCGTATTGCAGCAGCAGACGATCGAAGCGGAAGGCGTGCTGCATGGCGAGTCCTCACGAAACTGGCGGGTCTTGTCCAACAATACCGTGAACTGGGAAACCCAGAAGGGCTGGTACCTGGACCTGATTTCACCCGAAGCCGGGCAGCAGGGTGAACGGGTCGTCAGTGGACCTACATTGCGCCTCGGGCGTGCCCAGTTTTCCACCCTGATACCCGATACCGACCCCTGTGTCGCAGGCGGTACCAGTTGGTCGCTGGCGGTAGACGTGTTTAGCGGTGGTCGGTTCGATCACAGTATTTTCGATGCCGACGGCAACGGTGTGTTCGATACTGGCGATTTCGTCGAGGTTAACGGCGAACTGGTTTCGGTTTCGGGCTTCGAGTCGGAGGTGGGCATCGTGAAGAACTGGATTACACTATCTGCCGGCCCGACGGACCATGTGATCGGTGCGGGTACTGATGCCGGTGGTGGCGGCGATGATGGCGGAAACGGTGGTGGAGGTGGTAATGGCGACGGTATCGACCCTGGAGTAGACAGGCTCGGCGATACGGGCGCAGGCCGGCAATCCTGGCGACAGATGAGATGAGTGTGTGAGTGAGTGAGAAACGCGAGCCAAACACGCAATAATCTGCTCGATTGTGGACACCACCGCAACCATGCAGAGGAGCAGCAGCGTCCAGAGCAGATGGGTATAGGGTTGTACTGCGGTGACGACGGCATGACGCGTATCATATTGCTGCCGACATTCAACCCGATCTGGCAGCCTGTCGAACTCGGGTGATCGTAGCGAGCATGGCGGGAAAAATAAGGACAAACGCTCACGATTTTGACGCACATGGTGGTCCCATGTAAGGAAAAATCGGGGACATCTGGAGCGTTCTCCCGCCAACGCAATAGATCAACCCAAGCCTGACAGGCTGCCAGCCATGATTGCCGTCGCATCGGCCGACCAGACCACTACCGACACCCGATTGGAGGAGTCATCGCCCCATGTCTCATCCCCGCTTCACCGCCATTAACAGACATCCCACCCGCGGCTTCACGCTCATCGAACTGATGGTCGTCGTCGTCATCATCGCCATCCTGGCCGCCATCGGCTATCCGTCCTATCAGGAGCACATCCGCAAGACTCGCCGTGCCGACGCGCAGGGTGCCCTGATGGAACTGGCGCAGTTCATGGAGCGCCACTTCACGCTCAACAACAGCTATCTGGCAAGCGGCGGCAGTGCCCCGACGCTGCCGTTCACCGAATCACCGAAGGATGGCAGCACGAAGTATTACAACCTCGGATTTGCGGCGGCACCCAATGCGCCCACAGCCTCGACCTTCACGCTGCAGGCGGTTCCGAAAGGCCCCCAGGCCGATGACAAATGCGGTACGTTGACGCTCACGCAGACCGGCGTGCGCAGCGCGGTGAAGGGTGGCTCCGCGGTTGCAGACTGCTGGTGATGCGGCCAGAGTCGCGACGCGAACCAACACATGATCCGACTACCGCATTCGGCAGGAAATCAGCAATGAGTCATTCAAGCCCGGCCTTGTATTGCGGTAATTATCGAATATACTTCACAGAAATGAAGCGCGTGATGGGTTTCACGCTGGTCGAACTGATGATCGTGTTGCTGGTGGCGGCTGTCGCCCTCGGCCTTGGCGTCCCCAGCTTCAACCGGCTGATACAGAACAACCGGATAACGACTCACGCCAATGAGCTGGTCGGAACCCTGCATTTCGCGCGCAGTGAGGCCAACAAGCGCGGCATACCGGTCTCGCTTTGCGGCAGTGACGACGGTGCGAGCTGCAATGGCACCTCGCAATGGAAGGACGGCTGGGTCGTGTTCGTGGACGCCGACGGTGACGGCGCTCTGGATACGAGCGACGCCGACACCGACGACGAGGAACAGGACAACAAGGTGCTGCGCGTCGTCGGGGCCCTGAAAGGCAATGCCAGCCTTACCGGCGAGACGCGTGTCACTTACGTCGCGACGGGTCAGGTCGTTGCCGCCGCCAATCTGGAACTGACCATTTCTGCCTCGGGGACGAACCTCGTACGATGCATCAGCGTTTCGCTAGTCGGCCGCGTCAGCAGTACCGCGGAAGCCTGCCCCGCTCCCTGAGGCATGGGCATGCCCCCGGGCAAGGCTTTTCGCTGATCGAAACACTCGTCTCGCTGTTCATCGTGTCGCTGGGCATTCTCGGCCTGGCCATGCTTCAGTTCAAATCCCTCCAGTATTCCCATTCCGGCATGCAACGCTCGCTGGCGACGATCCAGGCCACCGATGCCGTGGAGCGCATGTGGGCCAATATCTGCGACATGCCGGACGCCCTGCCCGATGTCCTCTCGGCCTGGCAGGCCACGTATCAAGGTTCCCTTGCCGGATGGTCAGGCGACATCGTGCAGGGCACGAGCTACGTCATCACCGTTTCCTGGACCGATCCGCGCATGGATGGCGGTACCGACAGTTTCGTCTACCGCACCAACCTGCCGACCGTCGCCTGCTCCTGAACATCGGACCTGACAGACCATGAGCCGCGCAATGCCACGGGATCTCCCGCGACCCATCGGCCGCCAGCACGGCCTGAGCCTGGTGGAACTGATGATCTCCCTGGCCCTCGGGCTGCTGCTGCTCGGCGGCGTGATCCATGTCTTCATGGCCAGTCAGCAAACGAGCCGCACCAATACCCAGCTCAACGACGCCCAGGAATCCCTGCGCTTCGCGGCCGACACCCTCGTGCGCGTCATCCGGCAGGGGGACGGCATCGACTCGGCCAGCAGTCAGACCACATTGCGCGTCCGCTATACCGGCGGTGCGGGCACGCGCGACTGCCTCGGCCAGGATACCGGCGGCACGGTGACCGACGAATTCACACTGGTCGATGGCGAACTGCGCTGCACCACGACCAACGGCCCCCTCGCCGGCACGTCGACCGCATTGCTGACCGGCGTCGATGCCTTCAGCCTGCAATACGGTGCCGACGGCAACGGTGACGGACGGATCAGTGATCTGAGCGGGAGTTCGGAATACGTCGCCGCACCGGCCGACTGGGATGCCGTACGAAGCGTCAGGATCACGCTCGGCATGGATCTCAGCCCGACCACCACCCTGCCCGCCATGAGCTTCATTGCGTCCATGCGCCCTGCCATCATCGCCGCGGCCGCCGGCGGCGGGTCGTGAAGCCGCTCGTAACGGCGAAACCGAAGAGGCACAAGACAATGGAACCGGCCCACATGCATGCATCATCACCCACACACGCGCCGCGCCCGACGCCGTTCGGTCAGCGCGGTGCGACGCTGATCATCAGCCTCGTGCTGGTCTCCGTCATGAGCCTGGTCGGCATCTCCGCCCTGTCGGGCGCCAACATGCAGGAGCGCATGGCCAGCAACACCCGCCAGCAGGCCGAGGCCTTCCTGGCCGCCGAGGCCGGCGCTGCGGCCGCCGCCACCTGGCTGCTCGACAACGACGACGACTGGGGTGATGTGGGCGCGATTTCGCTGCCCGCCTTCGACAACCCGAACGCCAGCTACGCCGTCACCATCGCCTTCGATACGCCGGCTGCCGACCAAGCCACCATCACCAGTATCGGCACCACCAACGGCGGTGCGCGCCGCACGATCACGGCCGTGTTCGACCGTGCCACCGAGGGCGACTCGATCGTGCCGCCGTTCGCGGAAGCGGCATTCTCGTGCTTCGGAGGAAATTGCAGCATCGAGGTCGGCGGCAGTTCCACCGTGCGCGGCACCGACTGGCACGTCCCGGCGAACTTCAACTGCGCCGGTGCCGGTTGCAATGGCACGCTGTCCGATCGCGACCCCGTCACCGGCATCTACATGGCCGAGGGTGGCGACATCGATCTCGGCCCAGGCCAGCAAAAGGCCTACGGCGATCCGCCAACGCGCATCACCGACGAGTACACGGGTGACTACGGTTCCGAATACTGGAACGGCTTCATTTCGGAATTGACCGGCATCACGCCGCCGACCGAATTCGTCGGCAGCGTGTCCACCGGCGACATCGGTACCCGCGAGACCCCGACCTTCAGCGTCCTGAAGGAAGGTGCGCAGGTCAGCGGCAACGTCTCCGGCGCCGGGATACTGATCGTCGAACCGGGTGTGAGCTTCACAGGCACGATGCATTACGAGGGTCTGATCATCGTCCTGCCAGGCGCCAATTTCAGTGCCGGCAACGTGCGTCTGTTCGGCGCCGTCGTCGCACTGAGCGACGACGAAAATCCGGTGGACTGGGATCAGACGGGCAACATGGACATCAAGTACAGCAGCGAGGCGCTGGAGAATCTGGGTCCTATCGGTGAAACACCCGGAGAACCGGGCCGGCTTACCCTGTGGCGTGAGGTATCGGCCTGACGGATCGCGTCATGACGCGTTCAAAGAGGGCGGCGGCAGCAACACGACGGCCGACACGCATATCACCATTCGACGCCGCCCAGCTCAGCCTGACTCACCAGCAATTCGCCGGTGTCCGCGTCTGGTTACCCGCATTCACCGCAATCTTCATCGTCGTGCAACCCGAGTCCTTCGCCTGATCGCCCTGCGCGACCGCCTGCACGGTGAAGGCAGTCGCGGTGGGCGCACCGTCCAGCGAGATCGTGTAATAACCCTGCGGCGTGGTGGTCAGCGAGCCGATGTCAGCCAGCGAACCATAGGCCGTGTTGTTGGCGCGGTACTTTTCCTGGTTCACGACCACGCGCAGCAGGGCGTCCTTGGCGTCCGAACGCCTCGCCTTGCGGACGCTGTCGTTGTACGCGGGATAGACGATCGTGGCGAGAATGGCGATCACCACCACCGTCACCATCAATTCGATGAGGGTGAACCCCCGGGATGAACTCTTCTGCATCTTCGCGGCCTCCAGTTGAGCCGTGTAGCCATTGATTGCGACATGCCCGGTATCAGGTCCGACGCACACCTAAGATATATCAGCCAATCGCAGCTGCGCTGCCCTCGCCAGTCGAATTGCCGACCAAAGGCATGAATTCCCGATGAGCCGGCGCCAACTCGGCCGTCATAGGGGGCGACGAACCCTATAATTGAATCAGGCCCCTACATGCATCGAGCGCCCCATGTCGGATTCGCTCCAGACATTCGCCAGAAGACTCGTGACGTCCGCGCGATACGGCCGGCCGGCCAGTATCTGCGTGCCCCGTCGCAGCAGACTAAAACATGCCTGGCATGGCTTCACCCTCGTGGAAATGATGGCCGCGCTGCTGTTGCTGGTGATCATCGTGGTCACGGCCGTACCCGCCATGCGTGACGTCGTCGAAAAGCGCCGTCTGAGCGCGGCGGCCGAGGAGCTGTACGGCCAGATTCAGTATGCACGCACGGAGGCCGTGAAACAGTCGGTGGATCTCAACGTCAATGTCGTGACCGACGGAACCACGGCATGGTGTCTCGGCATTTCCGGTGCCGCCGGTTGCGACTGCACCCTGACCGACCCGGCCGCAGTCGGCGCCTGCATACTCAACATGGATGGAACCAACGTCATCCAGACCGTCGGCAGTGCCACCCATCCGACCATCAGCCTGACGGCCGGTGGTGGCAACATCGCAATCAATCGCGTGCGCGGCACGACCACCGCAACGACCATCACGTTGCAATCACCCCAGGGCTGGCAGATTCAGATCGTCACCAGCGCCCTGGGGCGGGTCCAGATTTGTTCTCCCTCCGGTACGGCGCATCTCTCGGGGTATCCGACATGCTGACGCATGCACCAAATCGCCAGACCGGCCTGACGCTGACCGAACTGCTGATCGGTCTGGTGGTCGGCCTGATCGTCCTCGGCGGGGTCATCGCCATTTATCTCGCCACCTTCCGCGGCAGCACCGACGTGCTGCGCAGTGCGCGCCTGAATCAGGAGTTGCGCGCCGTCACCGACATCATGTCCGGCGACATCCGGCGCGCCGGTTACTGGGCCGGCGCGGTGGGCGGCGGCATGACGAATCCCTTCATGGACCGGACCGCAGGCACGGCAACCGACATCCACATCCTCGATACCGGAAGTTGCGTGCTCTACAGCTACGATGCCACCTACCTCGCGGGCAACACCGTCGGTACGGTCGACGCCGCGGATCGCTTCGGCTTCCGGCTGACCAATGGCGCCATCATGATGCGCAGCAGCGGCGCGACGGCCGACGACTGCTCCGATGGCACCTGGGAGGCCGTCACCGACAGCAAGAGCGTGACGATCGACTCTCTCACGTTCAGCTTCGCCGGCTCGAAATGTCTCAACACCAATACCAGCGGCGCCTGGACGGCGAACGCGGCCAGCACTACGCCGGTCTGTGCTGACAACACGGCAAGCGGCTACACGGCGCCAACGGCCGGCGACAATCTGGTCGAAATACGTCAGCTCACCATCTCGGTGACCGCACATCACGTCGACGATGCGAGCGTCAAGATCGAGTTCGACGAATCGGTCAAGCTGCGCAACAACCGCATCGTCGTGGCGCCCTGACGAAGGAACAACGAACATGCGCATCCCGACCCCATCGAAGATCCAACGACAAGGCGGCGCCGCCACGCTCGCGGTGGCCATGGTGCTGCTGATCGCCGTCACGCTGCTGACCCTGATGTCATCGCGCACGACCATCATGGAACAGCGCATGGCAGCCAACGAGGTCAGGGCGCGCCAGGCCTTCGAGGCGGCTCAGGCGGGGCTCGACAAGGCCCTCGACCATCTGAGCGCGCCCGGCAGCGCCCGCAGCTTCGACGCCAACGCTGACGGCACCATCGACTCGCATGCGGCCACGCTGTACACGAGCGGCCCGTCCTACAAGTCCACCTATTGCGCCACGCTGCCGTCGGCCTGTCCGGCACGCACCGGCACCTTGAGCTGCGGCTCGACACTCGCCACCGACGCGCGCGCGGGCTTGATCTTCTCCTGCGGCTGGAGCGACGACGGCACGGCCACCCATGCGGTATCGCAATACGTCGATCTCGGCGATGCCATGACCAATCCGCCGCAGAACCCTCTCATCGCCAAGGGTACCGTCGACGTCACCGGCAGCGCGACCGTCACCAATTACTTCAACAACCTGACGATCTGGACCGGCAACTCGCTGACCAACATCGGCAACTCCGGCAAGACCTTCGTGCGCAACCCGACCGTGACGACGCCCGAGAGCACCCCGCCCGGTCCGCCCAGCTCGTGCAGCACGAGCACGGACTACGTCTGCAACACCGACAAGACCAAGACCGGCCCGGACGTCATCGCCAACGACACGAGCCTGTCCTCACTCAGCGAGGACGCCTACTTCCAGAACTTCTTTGGCACCACGCCAGCGGAGTACCAGCAGCGCTACGCGACCCACATCGTCGCCCCGGACACCAATCTCGACGGCCGGACCAATCAGATCATCTGGATCACCGGCGACCACAGCTTCGGTGCGGGCCAGACGATCGGCACCCGCGACGATCCCGTCATCGTCATCGTCGACGGCAACGCCACGGCCAGCGGCACGCCGACGCTGTATGGCGTCCTGTTCGTGATGGACAACTTCAATGCCGCAGGCAACCTGACCGTCTACGGCTCGGCCGTGATCGACGGCAACGTGAGCGGCACCGGCAGTCTGGACATCATCTACGACCCCGTGGCGGCCGGCGGCGCCGCGCAACTCGGCACGGCCGGCTCGCTGGCCGGCTCGTGGCGCGACTGGCTATAGGCCGCAATTCAGGAGACAGAACCATGAACATGCGTCGCAGAATGCTCAACAAGGGTGTGGTGCTCATCGAGGCGCTCATCTCGGTCGTCGTGCTGGGCATCGGCATGGTCGCCCTCGCCCAACTCCAGGGCACGCTGGTCGCCGGCAGCGGCCTGTCGAAGGCGCGCACCGAGGCCGTGCAGCTCGGCCAGGCCAAAATCGAGGAACTGCGCAACCTGGCAATCCAGACGCAGCACACGAACATCGCCGCCGGCAATGATACGGTCGACGGCGTCAACGCCCAGTTCGCACGCGCCTGGACCGTGAGCGGCACGTCAGCCAAGTCCATTGAGGTTAGCGTGAGTTGGACTGACATGACGAACGTCTCCCAGACGGTCAAGGTGAGCGGCATCGTGACCTGGGACGATCCGAAGCTCGCGGTCAACCTCGCCAGTCCGCTCACGGGTGGCTCCGTCGAGACCCCGAGCGGCAGCGCACGCATGGGTGGCGACGACGATTATTCCGAAGGCATACCGCAGGGCGCGACGGACAACGGCGACGGCACCCACACCTACACGAGCACCGATGCCAATGGCAATGCCGTCACCGAATTGATCGACAGCGGCACGGGCAAGGTGCTGATGACCATCGACGACGGGACGGCCTTCAGCACCGTCACGGGTTCGGTGTTCATCGATGCTGCCAACAGCGTGAGCGCATCGGTCGTCTACGTAATGGCATCGGATGCGGTGTACTGCAAGCGCAGCATCAACGACCCGCTGTCCAAGCTGCCCGTCGGCGCGACCGGCAACAACATCAAGTACTACTACTTCGACTACAAGTGCTACGTCGGCAAGGGCTGGTACGGCAACATCGGCATCGTGCGCACCGACAACGCCAACAGCAACGACCGGGTCTGCGTCGGCGACCCGACCGCCAGCGACAGCGGCACCAGCACCAGCCGCCATCCGGTACTGAGCACGACACGCATGTATCGCGGCTACACCAGCACCGATGCGGCCTCGGCCACGTCCACCGGCATCGGCGTCGACGTCGCCGACAACAGCTACACGGCCGTGAGTTACACCAAGCACCACTTTCTGCTGACGCGTATCACCGGCAACCCGTCGGACGGCGACTGCGTGGCCCCGATGTCGAAAACCAGCCCGAGCCCGCTGGCCCGCCAGGTCGGCGATGCCGATACGACGCACCCCGGCGGCTTCTTCTGTCTGTCGGGCAACTGTCCGGACAGCCTGCCGACCGGCGACGCACCGACCACCACCATCTCGGGCAGCATCACGCTCCTGTTGAATACCGGTGGACCATCCGGTCGCGCCACGGTCACAAATATGGCCGTCCAGGGCGGCACCTGCACCGTCTCGGGGACCAGCTACTCCTGCACCATCGACTGGACCGGCTGGGCCGGCGAAACCTGGGCCGGCGACATCACCGTGACCGTTGGCGACGACGACTTCCTGTGCGAGACCGGCACCGGCGAGGACTTCGCCGGCACCATCGTGGATGCGGACAGTGACGGCGTGTACGAGACCCTGCGCTACAGCGGCATCCCGCCCAGCCAGACTCAGATGACCGGGCAGGACTTCACCGTTCGCGACGACAGCGAGACCTGCCCGTCGCCCTGAAGCACGTGAACCGGCGGCGCTGACCCGCGTCAGCGCCACCCCGGCTCCACCTCCCGATCCTGCCGCCGCAGCTCTTCGAGCTTTTCGCCGATCTTGATCTCCAGCCCGCGCGGCACCGGCTGGTAGTAACGCCGTTCGCCCAGCTCCTCCGGCAGATAGCGCTCGCCCGCGGCATAGCCATCGGCCTCGTCGTGGGCGTAGCGGTATCCCTCTCGATACCGGACCTGAGGAAGATCATCCTGCCGTCATTTGTCGAAGTGGCTCATGATCGAAAAAGTGGGCAGACGTGTCGGAAAATCCCTACACAAAAAATCGAAGATTTCCCATGGCGATCTTTCGAGTTTCTGCCAGACTGAAACTGTCCTTCGGGATGGAGGAGGCAGCCAAGGGACCGGCCATCTTCATGGAAGAAAGGACTTGCACCGGGTGCAGGGAGGCACTCGGGACGGTCCACCCCAACAACACCTCACAAAACAATTCCGGGCGTTTCAGCCCATCAGGCATTCCCGCCATCCATCGCGTATTTGATGCGCAGCCATCCACGATCCACGGCTTGGACCGCCAGGGGCGATCCACCGTGCCAGCGCCGAAGGCGTGAGGCGCAGGATGTGCCGAAAAAACACCGGCACGTCCTGCGTTTCCGTCACGATGGCTGCTGGAACACTTCGTCCAAGCCACCCGCGGTCAGCACCCGGTCGGTCCAGTCATCGAGTTCCTGACGGCTGGCCGCTTGCAGACGTTCCCGCGCCCAAGCGGGCAATTCGCCGAAGCGCCTGACAAGCAGACGCTCCAACACCTGGGCCGCGCCCTGCTCGATACCCTGCTCGATACCTTGCTGGATCCCCTGCCGGATCCCTTTCTCGATTCCCATGCGTTCGATGCTGGTGATGTATGGCATCTTCCGGTCCTCCTCGAATGCGTACAGCTCCTGCCGAAACCGCTCGTCCAGCCCGGCAGGCAGCGTGATGATCCAGTCGATCACCCGAAACAATTCCAGTATATCCTGGCGCTCGTAACCCCGCTCGTACATACGCCGGATCAGGTACAGCTTCCAGCGCTTGCGCTCTTCCCCGTCGCGGCTGGCGCTGGCCTTCAGGTGCGCCATCACCACCACGGCAAAACGGTTGTCGCTCGCTTCCAGCTCGGCCCAGCGCGGCGCCCAATCCAGCAACTTCTGCACCGGGAAGCGGAACAGCAGTTCGAAGCCGGCACGGGCGCGCCGGTATTCCTCCGGACGAAAGCCGCTCGCCATGTCCGTCAACACCGCCAGACTCAATACCTCCGCCTTATAGCGGTCGTACAGCCGGTAGTTGTAGACGTACATGCGCTCGGCAAATCCGGTCTCGGCCTGTCCCTGCACCTCGACGTGGATCAGGAGCCAGGTCTCGGTGCCGTCACGCGCGTACACCTTGACCAGCTTGTCGGCATGGCGGCGGCCGAGCTCGGCGTCGCGCACCACCTGCTGCAATTCCTTGTCCAGAAACTCGAAGCCGCGACGCCAATCGACCTCGACGGCCAGATCGGGAAACAGCAGCGAGAGAAACTCGGGGAAGTAGTGTTCGAGCGCTTCCTTCCAGGGACTGTCATGGTCGTCCTGAAGGGGCTCCTGCGGGGATGTGGGGTCCATCTTGGTTCCTCCCTGGAATGCGACCGGATGACGACCCAAAGCATACCCCAAACCGACGAAACCCCATCAGGTCTGCTATCGACGGATCAGTCCGTTTTCCGCTTCGCCTCCCGATCCCTCCGCCGCAGTTCTTCGAGCTTTTCGCCGATCCTGATCTCCAGCCCGCGTGATACCGGCTGGTAGTAACGCCGTTCGCCCAGTTCCTCCGGCAGGTAATGTTCGCCGGCGGCATAGCCGTCGGCCTCGTCGTGGGCGTAGCGGTAGCCCTTGCCGTAATCGAGCGACTTCATGAGTTTGGTCGGCGCGTTGCGCAGGTGCAGCGGCACCTCCAGCGTGCCCAGTTCGCGCGCGTCCTTCATCGCGCTGTCGTAGGCGACGTAGACGGCATTGCTCTTGGCCGCGCAGGCGAGATAGACGATGGCCTCGGCGATCGCGAGTTCGCCTTCGGGACTGCCCAGACGCTCGTAGGTATCCCAGGCCTCCAGCGTGAGCGTGAGCGCGCGCGGATCGGCCAGACCGATGTCCTCGGTCGCCATGCGCACGACGCGGCGCGCGAGATAGAGCGGGTCGCAGCCGCCGTCGATCATGCGGCAGAACCAGTACAGTGCGGCATCGGGATCGGAGCCGCGCACGGACTTGTGCAGGGCGGAGATCTGGTCGTAGAAGAGTTCGCCGCCCTTGTCGAAGCGCCGCAGGCCCTGGGCCGTGATTTCGGTGAGCGTCTGCTCGGTGATGACCGGGCCGCCCTCGCCCTCCTCGGCCAGATCGGCGGCGATCTCCAGCAGGTTGAGCGCGCGGCGGGCATCACCGTCGGCGGCCTCGGCCAGACGATCGCGCAGTTCCCCGGCCATCTGCACGTGGCGCGCGCCGAGTCCGCGCTCGGCATCTTCCAGCGCACGGTCGATGATGGCGCGGACGTCTGCCGAGGTGAGGGATTTGAGGACGTAGGTGCGCACGCGCGAGAGCAGTGCGTTGTTGAGTTCGAAGGACGGGTTCTCGGTGGTGGCACCGATGAAATAGACCGTGCCGTCCTCGACGTGCGGCAGAAAGGCGTCCTGCTGCGCCTTGTTGAAACGATGCACCTCATCGACGAACAGGATGCTGCGTCGGCCCTGCGCGCGCCGGTATTCGCGTGCCTTTTCCACCGCATCGCGGATGTCGCGCACACCGGACAACACGGCCGACAGGGTCAGGAACTGCGCGCCGCAGTAGTTGGCGATCAGACGCGCCAGCGTGGTCTTGCCGGTGCCGGGCGG
>JAQVJI010000060.1 GCA_028695255.1 Chromatiales bacterium
GACAGCAGGATTTCTTCAACGGCTTGATAGAACTCGTGCTGCGCGGGACTGGTCCGCTTCAGGGCGGCCAAGGTTTCCTGGACGTACGGCATACGAATGCTAAACCTTCATGAAAAGTGGAGAAGCGGAAATTGCGGACCCAAAATGGGCACTGCGCCCAAAAATGGTGCACATAGCTTTACCCATTCAAACACCGCGGTCAAGCATGTGTGCATGCATTTCTGCCTGCGGAGCGTGCGTGGCGCATCGCGCCAACGGAGGCTGCCGGCACCATTTTGGTGCAAGCCGGAGGGGGCCGCCGCGCGGCGACTCAATCGTCCTGAAAACAGTACAGCCGCTGCGCGACCACATCGGCCATGACGTGCAGCGCCAGTCCGCTTACATCATAGTGGGTGACGGCAGCCGCGACCTCCGGGTCCGTCACCGCATCCGGCGGCAGCGGCACCCGGCTTTGTCCCGGCAGCCGTTCCAGCCAGTCCCCCCGATAGTCGCAGCCGCGCTCGCCAGGAAACAGCGCCACATAGGCGATGGAAGTCTCGACGAGGTCCTGGAAGAAGTGCGTGCCGAAGGAGAGGTCCGGCACCATCCCGGCATGCATCTCCGCCACCTCCACCAGCACGGCGACCTGGCTGATGTCGGCGAAACACACCGGAACACCCAGTTCCGGACTGCTCGTGCCCCACCGCCCGGGGCCGATCAACAGCACCGGGCACGCCACCCGATCGGCCAGGGCACGGTTCAACCGCCCCACCAGGCGCGCCACCGCATATTTCTGCTGCACGCCCAGGGCGCTGTAGCGGTGTGCATCCACGTGAATGATGCGAGCGATAGGCTGATCGATGTTGCCGCCCATGAAGTGGCCATGGGTGGCGAAGAACAGACGCTCCGGTGCCACCTGCTCGGGCAGCACCACGTCGCGGGCGGTGCCGAGCGTGGCGAGCGGCCGGCACTGCACGATATTGAACGAGGCCGCGCGGGGCCCGTCGAGGTGCACCGTGAACTCCACGTCCACCGGATGCTGATAGGCCGCCTCCAGCGTCTTGAGCATGTGCTGGGCGAGCGGCACGAAGCGACCGTCGCGCAGCAGAGAGTCGAAGGTGATGCGCCAGACCGGGTCGGCCTGGCCGAGGGCACGCGCGTGCTCGCTGGCCTCCCGGTCGAGTTCGCCGAACCGCTGGACCGGAAGTGTCGGGGTGCCGGCCAGTAGCTCGCGCAACGGCACCGACTGTTGACAGTTGTCGGTGATGTTCAACACATCGACCTGCTGTTGCGAGAACCGGTATAGGTCGTCACGGTTACGGTAGGGGTGCTTGTGGGGTTCATCGAGCGCGATCACGCAGGCGTGGTCACCCCCGATGCGGTTCACCGCCCGGGTGCCGAGTCCCATGACCAGACGCAGCATGCCTGCCGCCGGATCCATGTCCTCATCCCACACGAAGGTGTTGCGCGATATGCCCACGCCGGCGGCATCCGGAAAATAGTAGTTATCGTGGTAGCGGCCGTTCACGCGCTGCAGCAGCAGGGCCATGGGCTCCTCCTGCCCGGCAAGGCCCCGCTGCAGACGGTAATGCAAGGCATCCTCGCTCATGGTCGAGGCGTAGACCTTGCGGATGGCATCTTCGAGCTCGGCGAGGCGTTGTTCGGGACTGCCCTGGTTGACGCAGAAAATGCTCTCGTACTTGCCGGCGAAGGCATTGCCGAACCCGTCTTCCAGCAAGCTGCTGGAGCGGACCAGGATGGGATATTGGCCGTAGTGGTCGAGCATGCGCTCCAGCGCCTGGTGTATCTCGGGCGGCACGCTACCGTGCAACATGGCCGCGCGCAGCACCTCACCCTCGGACAGATACCCCGCCTCGCTGCGCTGGCGCATCAGCAACGGCCACCAGCCGTTATGCACCATGTAGGCGTAGTACACATCGGAACCCAGATAATAGGAGTCATGTGGCTCGATGTGGTGATTCGCGATCTCCGGGGCATGGTGCTGCAGGATCTTGCGTGCCAGCAACATGCCCGTGGCCTTGCCACCGATATAGCCGCTGCCGATCATCCGCGCGTGGATGTTCAACAGATCCTCCAGGTCGAAATACCTGCGCGCCAAGGTCTGCATGCGCGGCTCGCGCGCTATGAGCGCGTTGACGATCTGGTCGTGTACCGACGCCGGCTCCGTCTCGCCGGCTTCGCCGGCCACGATCTGCGCGGCACGCAGGAACAGCCTGTCCCAGTGATCGAGCAGCCGGTGTTGGCTGAGCTGCTGGTGGCGCGCTTCCAGGAGTGCCTGCAGGCGGCTCGCTTCGCTGCTGTCGATCACAGGCACGAACTGGGCGCCGCGCTGCCGGTGTGGCAGGAACATGGTGGGCGACCTGCGCTGCCACACCTTTATGGGCTGCACCTGCATTTCGTCGCCGACGTGGTGGACGTCGATCAGTACCTGGGTGGTTTCGCGAATCCGCGCCAGCGTGCCATGGGAGTGGCTTTGGGGCTGCAGGGCGAAATAGGCCACCGTGTCCAGATCGAACAGGTGCGGGCAGATGACGCGGAAGAAGTTGCCGACCATGTAGTCGGTCGCCCACGCGTCGACGAGATCCGAGAGGCTGTCGCAGACGTAAAAGGCGCCGCGACCGTGCTCGGAAATCTGCTGGTAGACCTGGCGGGTGAAGGCCTCGAAGCCGCCCAGAGCATCGATGGCCACGATGTGCAGCCCCGCCTCGGAGGTGAGCAGCGGTGCCTGGTGTCCCCAGCGCAGATAGATGATGTCGCGGCCCTGTGCCCGCGCCGCGTCGACAAAGGCGAAGACGAAGCGACGGTAGTCGGTCAGATCGTCGACCCGCCAGACCACGTTGTCGCCAATACGCAGGCCGTCGAGAACATCATCCAGCCCGCGGATGCCAGTGGAGATCACGCCTTCTTCGGGATGTGCGCTCATGTGGAGTTTCGCAGTGGCTGCCCGGTCTGAAATAGGGTGTCGCGCGTGCGCACCTCATCGCATCGTGGGGGAACAAACGGGGGGCGGACCGCGACGGGTCGCCACACATCCGGGCCACCCGATCGGCAGCATAGCGGTTTTGTCGCAGCCGTTGAAGTGCGCGAGCTGAAGTACGGGGATGGAATCGGCTCTTTATCCCGCCATTTCGGGGGATGCGCGCTGGAACAGGGTTTCTGGAACCTGCGCAGAACTCAATGTAAGGTTTTGTGGTGGTGGGGTGGCAGCCTGCGTCAAACGGCGTTGACACTACACAATCGAAGCGTTGCCGGCCAGCGCGAACGCTTACGGGTTCAAGCCGATAGCGACGGCCATCGCTATCTATATGGACGCCTCCCGTTTGCCAAGGACGGATTTGGTGTGTTGGGACAGATAGGCTGCAGTTCTATATCCGGCCTGTTTGTGCAGGGAATACCTGCTGGCCTTGATGGAATCCGCTGATCCGCGCCTCATTCTCCTGGAGGACTCGAAGTCCGAAAAGCGATACAGGTTTAGCGGATCACGCTCTCGACCTGTTTGCCATCACACTGTTATCGACCTTGCGCAACCTTTACGGCGGCCACTCCTTTCCTCAAAGTGGTTGATACACCCGTCAGTCACCTATGCGGGCTGACTGACGAATTCCTTCTGGTACGTCCGCTCATGGGCAAGCATCGCCCAGATCGTCCGCGCCATCTTGTTGGCCAATGCCACGATCGCCACATTCAGCGGTCGGCGCTGGCGTAATTCGGTGGCCCATCGGCCGGGATCTTTAGCATGGGTCAGCACCGCTCGGGCGCCGTGGATCAGCAGCGTGCGCAAGTACGTGTCGCCCCGCTTGCTGATGCCCAAGAGCTTGATACGCCCTCCCGAGCCAACCTGTCGTGGCACCAGACCGGCGAAGGCGGCAAACTCACGCCCCGACTTGAACGTCTTGGCATCCCCCATGATGGCGACCGCTGCCGTGGCCGTCAGCGGCCCAACCCCCGGAATCTCGGCGATCCGTTTGCAAGCATCGTGTTCCTTGAGCCACAGCTTGATCCTCTGCTCGATGGTGGCAATCTCTTTGTCCAGCTTCTCGATCCGCGCCCACTGATCCCGCAGGGTGTCGATGACCATTGCGGGCAGTCGGTCTTCCAGCCGTGCCAGCGCTTCAGTAATTCCCTTCCTGACACCGGCTTTGCCCTGCGGCATCACTTCACCGTATTCGGTGAGCAAGCCCCGCAGGCCGTTGATCTGGGCGGTGCGGAACTTGACCAACTGGCTGCGCATGCGGTGTAGCGCAAGGATCGCCTGCTGTTCCTCGGTCTTGATCGCCACAGCCTTGACGTGGGGTTGCTGGACCGCCGTCCAGATCGCCCGCGCATCGTGACGATCGTTCTTGTTGCCAGTGACGAAACCTTTCACCACCTTGCCCGGTAACAGCTTGACCTCATGACCCATCGCCGTCAGTTTCCTCGCCCAGTGCTGCGCACCACCACAAGCCTCCATACCAATCAGGCACGGTTGCCGGTTGGCAAAGTGCTCCAGAAACTTCTCGCGCCTAAGCTGCAGGCTCACGATCTCTCCGGTCTCCTGATCGATCCAGTGCAACTGAAATACCCGCTTGGCGATATCAATGCCGACCACTGTTTTGCTACCATTCATTTCGGACCCTCCGGTTTGCCTGTGAAGAACTTCGATTCTTCCACCTTGGGCACTTCGATGCCGTCGGCCCGTGAGGGTCCACCCTTCAACTCACCACCACCACCGCAGAGTTATCCACGGCGCCGGGCGCCGCAGGTCCCTCTCTACCAAAGGCAACCGGCGCGATGGGTAACTCGTCTTCAGCACTCACGGGGTGGGAGGCGTCCATTCAATTCTCCTGCCATCCATCAATCGGTTTCCACTCCCGGATTGGGTAGCAATCTCGGCTTCTCAACCGGTCTGGTTTGCTACCCAGTTCGATTCCCGAGTCTGCAACCGAACCCACGTCCGATGGTTGGGTGGCCGTTGGCTTCCGCGGCGAACAGCGCCGTCATGGACTCCTGCCAACTCGTTCGGAAGGAGACCAAGATGGAAGTCGTTCATCTCAACCAGAAGCAACTGGCCACCCGCTGGGGTGTCAGCGAGGCCACGCTGGAGCGCTGGCGCAGCGAGGGGATCGGGCCCAAGTTCCTGAAGCTCTGCGGCCGGGTCCTCTACCGCCAGATCGACATCGAAGCCTACGAGGCATCGTGTCTGGCGACCTCGACCAAGTGCCGCGGCGCCCGGGTGGGCGCAGAGTGACGCCTGTTGCTGTGTTGCGTTTTGTCGGTATATATCAGCAGGTGACGACGTTGCGGAACATTCGCTTGAGGCGGAACGGCTCAGTATCACCGGTTCTTTCTCGCCTCAGCGATGGCGTTCATCAGTTCCTGGTGCGACCACTTCACCGTCTTTAAGCCATACGTCTCGAATGCCGCAGGGAGTTGAGCTGGCGGGGCATCGCCTTTGTAAACGCCTATCACGCCCTTGCCACGTTTGAGACTCTCGGTGATCTCCCATTCGACCCACTTGCTCTTGGCACTGTCAGGAGTCAGGTAGACCGCTGTCACCGATGCCCGATTGATGCGCTCGCGGATTTTCTGCTTGATGTAGTCCTCATTCTCGCTGTTGACGGCCTGTTTCAACGAAAAGTCGTCAAACTCCAGTTCGCTCTTCTCGTTCTTGGCCTGTCCGCGGAGCAGGTTCACCGCATCTTCGTCCTCGAAGGCAAAGCTGATGAATACGTGACAGCCGGTGTCAGCCGGTGTCGTGAGCGTTTGCTTCGCCTTTTCTTCGAGTTTCTTCAAATCAGAACTTGGAATGCTTCCGCCGCCACCGCCGCCCATTTTTCAACCTCCCTCTCCGAGACCGAATTCAAGACATGAAATACAGTGCCCGCAGGGCTCGCCTCCGCCCGCGTGGCAAGAATACGTTCCGGAGATCCCCTTCTCCTGCGCCAGTTTGATGACATCCGCTTTGCTGAACTCAGCAAGAGGTGTCACGACCCTGATTCGACGGCCAAGTGCTGCTTCGATGGCGCGTTCCGCCTGTGCGAGGAATTCCGATCGCTGGTCTGGAAACAAACTGAAGCGTTCAGCAAGCAGGCCGATGGATACGGTAGGCGCGCCCACCTGATATGCATAGGCACTTCCCATCAGCAAGAACATCAGGTTGCGCCCCGGCGTGAAGGCATCCTCTTTAACGTCCAGGCTCGTGGAAGTCAGTCCGGAATGAATCACCCGGCCAAACCCCGACACATCCATTCGGGTTGGCGTAGGCAGTCCCAGCTGCGCGTGAACCCGCTGGCAGGCGTCCCACTCCTTTCGCGCAGCCCGCTGGCCGTAGTCGATAAACAGCGGATACACCTCCACGCCTTCTTCGCGAGCCATTACACCAATCAATGTTGAATCCAGCCCGCCGGAAACCAGATTGACAAGGCTCACCAGATTGCCTCCCGCTTGGCGACCCGCATCGTGACCCACATGGCCAGATCGACACAGCCGACCGAATGACCGAAGTCGGCTGCCACACGCTGAAACTCCGCCTCAATCTGTTCGTAGCTCGGCAACCGTGATAAGGCACTCGGCTTGGGATCAATCCCCCGCGCTAAGCGCAGGTAGTCGAGGATGTGGGTGTCCAGTACCGCGAGTTGGGCGGAGTACCCGACGCGGCGTAAGAAAAGACTTGCTTGCTTCGGGCCGAAGCCCCAGACCTGCTTCACCAGGATCTCTCTGGCCTCGCGCGCCGATCCGGCCGAAAACAGAATCTTTCGCAGAGACTGACCTTGGTCCCGCATTGTGGTCAGGGTGGTTGCCAACAGCGAGGCCAACCGGTTCCGGAATCGGGGGCGGACGTGCCGAACTTTGCCGTCCCGTTCTATCGCGAGAGGTTCGGACAAGGCCGCCCGCAAGCATTGTTCATACTCGGCGCCGCTTCCTTTGTATCGTGAGACCGGGAGCAATCCACGGTCCCTGATCTGCTTGGCGGCGGCCTCGGCGACCTCGAACACCATCTGGCTGCTGAACATGCAGACGCAGGCCTCGTGCAGCAATTCCTCTTCCGTGCGAAGGTTCCAATCACGAACATCCCGGTCGTTTCTCCGGACCTCGGCGCAGAGCACCCGGATTGTTCGGTCAACGGCTGTCATGTTCATGCTACAGCCTCCCAGCCAAACGCCTCGGCACATTGGCTGAAAACGTATGGCGGAAAATTGAAGCGGCAGAAATTCAGGCCATCGCCTTGGTGGATCGCCTGGCGCAGACGCTGCATCCAGTCTGTGTAGAACGTCAGGTTGTGAGCCAACGTGCGGGCATGAAACGAAAAGTCGCCCTCGCCCCACGCCGTCTGCCGCCGAAAGAAATCCGACTGGGAGAGGTGGAACAAGAGCCCTGTATCGTGATCGACCACCGTCTGACACCATTCCAGACCATCAAAACTGTCGGCACCGGCCCATGCGTAGAGCGCAATCGAGATAGGATTGCCCGTGCCGAGGAGATGAAGACCGACGTAGCGCCCGTTGCCATCGAGCGCCTTACGCAGTGCCATCACCGACCGGGTACGCTCGAATACACCGCTACCCAAACGCCGTTCGGCAACGGCGATCATTGATACTTGGGTCTCCTGTGCGACACGGGCGCACAGCTCCGGCAAACTTTCCGGGGTTCCATGCACGATGGGCACGATTACGCGATCTCCGGCCACGATCTGATCCTGTCGCCAGCGTTCAACTACCAGGCCGACGTGGGCATCCGCATCAGCAGGAGGATTCTGCTCATCGAAGCCAAAGGCGAACGTGCAGGGGAAGCGCCGCAACACCTCGTGGAAATCCGCTTGGCGCCAACTTACCTGCTCGTCCTTCCAATAGCTTTCGTAGTTGCCGGAATCCATCAACACAGTAGCGCCGGTGTCTTGGGCAGCCGTCAGCCAGTGCTCAAGGCCATCACCGTTGTGCGAGCGACCCAGGTCAAAGGCGGATACCAGGAACTGCTGGTTCATGTCACGCAGCGAGTGCAGCGTCGCCAGGTATTCAGACGGTGCCAGCGCGGTCTTGACGGTGGATACAGAAGGGAAGAATACGGGCATCGCCAGCCGATTCCCGCCCAGGGTGATCTCCTCCTGACGGGTGATCATCGTCACTTCGCCTCCTGCTTTTGTGCCGATACAACGCGCCGGGTTTCGTTGAACCAGTTCGCGTGCTCGGTCGAAACGTGCTCCTCGACGCGCTCGGCGAGAGCGATCAGCCGCTCGGGCTCAGGCTGCCCCTTATAGGGTCCTGCCGCGGAAAGGAACAGGAACTTCTCGTGCTTCAGGCGTTCGGCAGTGGCGCGATAAGTAACCCAGAGGGTCGAATACTGGTTCATGTGCTGGACCCCCTCCAGAACCGCAATCAGCGCGCCGGCAACTGAGGTGACCCACTTGGCATACATGGGATCAAGGTGACTCAGGACCGGGATCAGCACCGCCAAACTGATCTGCACCAGCTTCAGCCGCTTGTACCACTTCTGGCATTGCGTACTCTTGGTGTCGTACCACTGGAGCTGGTCTTCTAGCCGATGCCACGCCGGATGTTCGGCCACCGCTTCCGGCATAGTGCCCTGGTTCTCCTGGCGACCGCCCTGGCTATCGATCATCCCCCCTCCTGCGGCATACTGGTTCAAATATACACAAGTTTGCCGTATCCTTGCCAAGATTACCACCGTTGCCGGCCCCGATCCTGGTGCCGGGTGAGGAAGCGATGAAAGACGACATCGGAGAGATATTCACCCTCGACGAAGTGGCGGCCTACCTCAAGGTAGGCAAACGCACGGTCTATCGCTTGGCGGCGGCCAAGAAGATCCCCGCCTTCAAGGTCGGAGGGACCTGGCGCTTCTCGCGCCAGGAAATCGACCAGTGGATCAAGCGACAGACGAACGACGACACGTCCGGGGACGATCGCCGGGGCAACGAATAATGCACGCCGAAGAGCTCAAAGCGAACATCACCGTGCACGGGCCGCTGTTTCCGGAGCCGGTCCAGGTCATCGTCGCGATTCCGATGGGCGCCTCGGTCAAGCTGGTCGGGAAGGGAACCCGCTCCAATTCGGTGTATGAACCGATTCTGACTGCGGAGCAGCTCGCCCTCCTCACGGCCACCCCGGCCCACGAGCCCTTCGACGGCGATGCCCGCAAATTCCGCCTCGGCATCGAAGCGATGCGCCTGGGGCTCGCCTACGAGTACGACCCGTACTTCTCGCTGTCCATCGCCCGCGTGGACCCGCTGCCGCACCAGTTGGAGGCGGTGTACGACTACTTCATGAGGTTGCCACGTATCCGGTTCCTCCTGGCCGACGATCCGGGCGCGGGCAAGACGATCATGGCTGGCCTCCTCATCAAGGAGCTCAAGATTCGCGGCCTAATCAAGCGCGTGCTCATCATCACGCCCGCCAACCTCACGTTCCAATGGCAGCGCGAGCTGAAGGACAAGTTCCGCGAGAACTTTGAGGTCATCCGTAGCGACGTGCTGCGCGCCAACTATGGCATGAATCCGTGGCAGGAGAAGGATCAGGTGGTGACCTCGGTGTCGTGGGTCTCCCGTATCGAAGACGCCAAGGATTCTTTGCTGCGCAGCCGCTGGGACCTGGTCATTGTCGACGAGGCGCACAAGATGAGCGCCTACAGCAGCGAGAAGAAGACCCTTGCCTACCAGCTCGGCGAGGCGCTGTCGAACATGACGGATCATTACCTGCTGATGACGGCAACGCCCCACAAGGGCGACCCCGAGAACTTCTGCTTGTTCCTGGAGCTGCTCGACCGCGATGTCTATGGCGACATCAGGAGCCTGGAGGAAGCCATGGCGCGGCACGAGGCGCCGTTCTATCTGCGCCGCGTCAAAGAGGCCCTGGTCACGTTCCCCGAGCCGGAAACCGGCCATGTCAAGGCGCTGTTCACCCGCCGCAACGTTACGACCTCGGAATTCCAGATCTCGGATGAGGAACTGGACTTTTACGACCGCCTGACTCGCTACGTCGAAGACCAATCCATCAAGGCCGCGGCGGATGACTCGGCCCGCGGCCGGGCGCTCGCCTTCACCATGGCCATGCTCCAGCGCCGCTTCGCCTCCAGCCTCTACGCCGTGCGGCGCAGCCTGGAACGGATGCGCGACAAGCGCGAACGCATCCTCAAGGACCCCGAGGGTTACCGCCGGGAGCAGATGAACAAGCGGCTGCCGGAAGACTTCGAGGACCTGACCGACGAAGAGCGGCAGGAGATCATCGCCCAGCTCGAGGATGTCGTCGCTAGCGTCGATCCGGATCAGCTTCGCGAAGAGATCGCCGAGCTGACGAAGCTGATCAACCACGCCCGGGAGCTGGAGGCGCGGGAGGTCGAGACCAAGCTCACCGCCCTGAAAGATCTGCTGACCAAGCAGGGGGTGTTCGCTGACCCCAAGATGAAGCTCCTGGTGTTCACCGAACACAAGGACACCCTAGACTTCCTCGCCGGCGACGGCCGCGAAGGGCGGCCGCTGGGCAAGCTGCGCGAATGGGGCTTGAGCCTCACGCAGATTCACGGCGGCATGAAAATCGGCGACCGCGACACCCCCGGCACGCGCATCTTCGCCGAGCGCGAATTCCGGGAATCGGCCCAGGTGCTGGTTGCCACTGAGGCCGCCGGCGAAGGCATCAACCTGCAGTTCTGCTGGTTGATGATCAACTACGACATCCCCTGGAACCCGGTGCGCTTGGAGCAGCGCATGGGCCGTATCCACCGTTACGGCCAGGAGAAGGACTGCCTGATCTTCAACTTCGTCTCGACCAACACCCGCGAGGGGCGCGTGCTGCACAAGCTCTTCGAGCGCATCGAGGCGATCCAGGACGATCTGGACCCCAAGCGCACCGGCAAGATCTTCAACGTCCTCGGCGACGTGTTCCCCGCGAACCAGCTCGAAAAGATGCTGCGCGACATGTACGCCCACAACCAGATGACGGAGGAATTGATCAAGCAGCGCATCGTCGAGCAGGTCGATCTCAGACGTTTCGAAGGCATCACTCAATCCACGTTAGAAGGGCTGGCGAAAAAAGAGCTGAACCTGTCGGCCATCGTGGGCAAGTCCGCCGAGGCCAAGGAGCGGCGGCTGGTGCCCGAGGTCATCGAGGATTTCTTCCTCAGCGCCGGCCCGCTTACCGGAGTGTCACCCAAACCCGTGAAGGCGGGAACCCATGCCTACCGGCTAGGCCGGGTTCCGCGCAACCTGTGGCCCACCGGCGAACGCCTGGAGCCCCGCTTCGGCAAACTCGGGCGCGAGTACGGCAACATCGTCTTCGACAAGGAACTGCTCAAGCAGGATGCCACCCTGGAATGGGTGACGCCGGGCCATCCGCTCTTTGAGGTGGTGCGCGAGGACGTCTTGGTACAGGTGCAGGAGCACCTCAAGCGCGGCGCGGTGTTTTTCGACCTGCACAGCCAGGCGCCTTACCGCTTGGATGTCTTTTCCGCCTCCATCCGCGACGGCCGGGGCAATGTCCTTTCCCGACGACTGTTTGTCGTGCAAACCGGCATGGACGGGAAGACGGCCATCAAACAGCCCACGATCTTCCTTGACCTCACTGCTGCGGAAACCCCATCCGAAGTTCCGGACGATGCCCAGCTGCCGGATCGAAACCAGGTCGAGGTCGTCCTGCTGGAACAGGCGTTGCAGCCCCTGCTGGAGGAAACGCGGCGCGAGCGTGAACGCGAGGTGGCAACCATCTCCCGCCATATCGAGCTCTCGCTCAACACCATCATCAACCGGGAGAACCTGCTGCTGGCGGACCTCATTTCCCAAAAGGAAAGCGGCTCCACCGAACCCGGGCTGGAAGGCCGCATCAAGATCTCGGAAGACAAGCTCCTGGAGCTCGACCATCGCCTGCAAAGCCGCCGCCGCGAATTGGAGCAGGAACGGCAATGCGCGATCGGCGACATCCAGCACATCGGCCGCGCCTGGGCGCTGCCGCATCCGGAGCGCGCCGCGCCCGGCATCGCGCCGATGGTGACCGACCCCGAGATCGAGCGCATCGCCGTCCAGGCCGTCATCGCCCACGAGGAAGCGGAAGGCCGCGTGGTGGAGAGCGTGGAAGCCGACAACCGCGGCTTCGACCTCATTTCGCGTCGGCCGCACCCGGAGGACCCGAAAACGGCGATCGACGTGCGCTTCATCGAGGTCAAGGGGCGGGCCCACACGGGCGAAATCGCCCTGACCTCCAACGAGTACAAGACCGCCCAGCGCCTGGGCAACGACTACTGGCTGTATGTCGTCTTCCACTGCGCCACGCCGCAACCGACCATCAACATCCTGCGCAACCCAGCAAGGCTTGACTGGCAGCCCATCGTCAAAGTGGAGCACTACCGGCTGAAGGCTGATTCCATCCGCCAGCCGGTGGAACTGCGTGAAGATCGTGCAGGTTACTTGGCTGATCCCTCCAGCGGCACCCGGGACGAGGACTGACCAACGTGGCCCATTTCCCGGACAACATTTTGACTGCGCTGAAAGAGGCGGTAATCAATGTCTTCTGGAAGAAGTCAGATGTTCGCAACCTGTTTAACCGTTGCGATGTACCGCACGAGCTGACCAGTGCCCAAGATTGGAACGCCTACAAGTTTCATATCGTCTCGCCGGTGCTGGATAAGCTCAATTCGAGCGAAGAAGGACTTGGGCCATTGCGTCGAATCCTACAGGAGACCTTGGAGTACAAGGATGGCGATCACTTGTTGTGGCTCCAGGATGGACAGAAGCGAAAACGTGAGGCTGAGCGATGCCTGGAGCATCTTCGCCTGCTGGTGAAGGACTACGACGCGGCCAAGCGAACGGAGCGCGAGCAACGGGAAGCTCGCCAGCGTCAGGCGCAAGAAGAGAAAGAGAAATCGGCATTCAACTCTCGCCTCGGCGAAATCTATCAACGGTTCCTCGCGTACCACCAGAATCCCAACCGGCAAGAGCGGGGGTATGCCCTCGAAGAAATTCTCTACGACGCCTTTTTGTTGTTTGATCTGAACCCCCAGGGCGCTTTCCGGCGGGTGGGAGAACAGATCGACGGCGCGTTCTACCACGATGGCAACCACTTCCTGCTTGAGGCCAAGTGGACGAGCAGACCGTCGAATCTGAGCGACCTGCGGGATCTGGACGGCGCCGTCGGTTCTAGTCTCGACAATACCTTGGGGCTGTTCGTCTCACTCAATGGATTCACGAAAGAATCCCTTGATGCCTATGCGCAGGGAAGCCGCCCGAAACTCATTTGCATGGACGGCATGGATCTGATGGCGGTGCTCAACGGCCAGATCGACCTCAGTGACTTGCTGAAGCGGAAGCGTGACATCGCGGTACAGCGCCGACTGATATTCGCCAGCGTCACTCAAATAATGACGGGAAAATTCTAATCGTGACGAACCAAGCACTACCCAAACGTCTTATCGAAGTCGACCTGCCCATCAAGCGCATCTCCGCCCACTCGCGGCGCGAGAAAAGCATCCGTCACGGGCACATCTCCACGCTCCACATCTGGTGGGCGCGGCGCCCCCTGGCGGCGTGCCGGGCCGTCATCTGCGCGGCGCTGTGGCCGGACCCGGCCGACGCGCTTTGCCCGCCGGCGTTCCGAGAAGCGGCACGCAAGGCCATGCTGGACTGGGCGCAGAACCACCTGGGCTTGGCGAGCGCCGAAAGCTTTCAGCGCCTCGTCGCCATCCAGAAGGATGCAGCCCGGCTCGACGATCTACTCGAACTGCGGCATGCGTTGCTGGACTTCATCGCCGACTTTGCCAACTGGGATAACTCGACGCTCAAGGAATACCTTGACATGAGTCGCGCCCTCACCCAGGCCGCGCACGAAGCCTTGGGCGGCGTGTCTGGCACGCGGCCGCTGGTGGTGGACCCTTTTGCCGGAGGCGGTTCGATCCCGCTGGAGGCCTTGCGCGTGGGAGCGGATGCTTTCGCCAGCGACTTGAATCCTATTCCTGTCCTGCTCAACAAGGTCATCCTCGAATACATCCCCAAGTACGGACAGCGTTTGGCCGATGAGGTCCGCAAGTGGGGTGCATGGATCAAGCAGGAAGCAGAAAAGGAACTGGCGGAGTTCTACCCTGTCGGCGCGCGTTTAAAACTACCCAGCTCTGCGCGTTGAATTTTACCCAGGGGCTTTTGCCACTATTTTGAGCAGTGGCTGTTCGTCAGTGTAATCCAACCAGGCCGATCAGAAGGGCTCTGGC
>JAQVJI010000061.1 GCA_028695255.1 Chromatiales bacterium
CTAGCCTAAAGGAGTCACGCATGTCCGCACATCATACCGTGAAGCGAATCGGAACCTTCGCACTCATCGGCGTCTTTCTCGGCCTGCAGTTCGGTGCCGTCCACGCCTCGACGGTGCAGGCGTCCTCTCTGGTGGGTACCGGCACGCTGCTGGAGGCGCAATCCTCGTTCGACCGCGAACGCCTGCTGGGCGCGCTGGATCGTGAAGACGTACAGCGGCAACTGGTCGCCCTCGGCGTCGATCCTGCGGATGCGCGCCTGCGCGTCGAGCGCCTGACCGCCGACGAACTGGTCGCCCTCAACGAGCGCATGGCCGAATTACCGGCCGGCGGCAATGCGCTCGGCATCATCGCGCTGGTGTTCATCGTGCTCATCATCACCGACGCGCTCGGCTACACCGACGTGTTCAGCTTCGTGCGTCCGCCGAAGTAATGATGTCCCGTCGACGTTTCGACCGCGCCCGCCTCCTGGCGGGCGCGTTGCTTTGTCTCCCGCTGTGGCTCGGTGCGTGCAGCACCGCCGAGCGCCGGCCGGATGCGGCGACGTCCGAGCCGGCCGGTGCTGGCCCGGACGTCACGCTGTCGCTGGCCTCGCTGCCGCCGGCGGTCGAGCTGACGGCGGTGCCGTTTCATCCGCAGGAGGAATACCACTGCGGGCCGGCGGCGCTCGCCACCGTGCTCGGTCACGTCGGGGTCGAGGTCGATCCGCAGGCGCTGGCGCGCGAGGTCTACGTGCCGCGGCGCAAGGGCACGCTGCAACTGGAACTGCTGGCCTCGGCGCGCGCCTATGACATGGTCGCCTACGGCCTGGAGCCGGACTTCAACGACCTGCTGACCGAGATCGCCGCCGGCAACCCGGTGCTGGTGTTCCAGAATCTGTCGCTGGAGTCGATGCCGCAATGGCATTACGCCGTGGCGGTGGGCTACGACCTCGAACGGCGTGAATTGATCCTGCGTTCCGGCAAGGAGCGCCGCTGGGTCACGTCCTTCGACGTGTTCGATCGCACCTGGATACGCGGCAGCCGCTGGGCGATGGTGGTGTTGCCGCCGGATCGTCTGCCGGCCACCGCCCGTCCGTTGCCTTATCTGGAGGCGGCCTATGCGCTGGAGGCGACCGGCCGCCGGCAGGCCGCCGCACGGGCGTACGAGACGGTGGTACAGGAATGGCCCGACCAGTCGATCGCCTGGATCGGGCTCGGCAACATGCGTTACGCGCTGGGCGATCCCGCCGGGGCGGAACAGGCGCTGCGCGGGTTGCTGGAACGCGACCCGCAGTATCACGCCGCCTGGAACAATCTGGCCTTCATGCTCGGTCAGCGCGGCTGCGCCGACGATGCCCGCAAGGCGGCGTCCTGCGCGGTGCGTCTCGCACCCGATCAGCCGCTTTATCGCAACACGCTGAACGAGGTCGGTAAGAAACGGGCGAGCGCGAGTTGCGCGCCGATCCACTGCCCGCGCTGAGTCGCTCCGTAGGAGCGCCGGCAGGCGCGACGGGTGCGGCACGGGTAGACGCTTTGGCATCGCGGCTGCCGCCGCTCCTACGGGTCGTGACGTCAGGTCCGCAATAGCGCCCGCACCGCAGACCGAAAATCCGCCACCACTTGTGCACCGGCAACGCCGATCCTCGCCTCGTCCCCAGGCCGGTACTTGCCGGTCCGCACCAGCCAGCCCTGTAGCCCCGCCTTCAGCGCACCCTCGACGTCGGCGAGCGCATCGTCGCCGATCATCACCACCTCGCGAGTCTCGCAGCCCATGTCGGCGACGGCGGCCTGGAAGAAGGCCGCCGACGGTTTGCCGAGCACCAGTCCCTCGACGCCCGCGGCATACTCGAGCGCGGCCAGGAACGGGCCGATGTCGAGGCTCAGGCCGTCGTCCTCCATGAAGAAGCGGTTGTTGCCCATCGCGATCAGCGGCGCGCCGTTCATCAGCAGGCGGAAGGCGTGGTTGAGATGGTGATAGTCGAATGCATCGCCGGCGTCGCCGAGCACGACGGCATTCGGATCGTCGGTGGCGAGATCGGCGAACTCGGGTTTGAGATTCGGATGGATCAGCAGCCAGGGCCGCAAGTGCTCGCGTTCGATATGGGCGCGCACCGCGCGCGGCGCGGTGAAGACGTGGTCTTCCGCGATCGCGAAACCCATGTCCGTGAGCTGGCGATGGATCGCGGCGCGCGGGCTGCGCGTGGTGTTGGTGATGTAGCGGATCGGCAGTCCCGAGGCCTGGAGCCGGGCGAGCGCCTCGGCCGCACCCGGCAGCGGCGCCGTTCCGACGTAGAGCACGCCGCTCAGGTCGAGCAGGACGCCGCGGATCGACATGACATCAGCGCCGGATCTCGAACGGCGGCAGCTTCTTCGGCAGCAACACCTTCTTCAGGTGCGCGTAGCGCGGCAGGCCATGCTCGTAGGGCGGATAGTCCTCACCCTCGATCAGTGGCCGCAGGTAGCGCCGGCAGGCCTCGGTGATGTGAAATCCGTCCTGCGTGATGAAGTGCCGCGGCATGCCCTGTTCGATGTTGGCGACGCGCGCCAGGTCGACCCAGCCGGTCTCCCAGCGATACGGGTCTTCCGCCACGCGCAGGATGGTCGGCATCACCGAATGGCGCCCTTCCATCGCCAGTTCGACGGCCTTCTGGCCGGTCGCATAGGCCTGTTCCACGTCCACGCGGGCCGCGATGTGGCGTGCCGATCGCTGGATGTAGTCGGCCACGGCCCAGTGGATCTTGTGGCCCGTGCGGTCCTTGATCATGCGCGCCAGCGTCGGCGCCACGCCGCCGAGCTGGATGTAGGCGTAGACGTCGTTGTCCTCGGCGATCGAGATCAGCTTGCCGGCCGGATTCTTGAGGCCCTCGGAGGCGACCACGATGCAGTAGCCGTGTTCGCGGATGGTGGCTTCCAGACGCTCGAAGAAGTGTTCCGGCACGAACGGAATCTCGGCGAACAGGATCAGCATCGGCGGATGTGCCGGGTCTTCCTGCGCCAGCGCCGCGGCCGCCGCCAGCCACCCCGCATGCCGACCCATCACCTCCATGATGAACACCTTGGTCGAGCTGCTCGCCATCGAGGCAACGTCGAGGCTCGCCTCGCGCACCACGGTGGCGATGAACTTGGCGGCCGAGCCGAAGCCGGGGCTGGTGTCGGTACAGGTCAGATCGTTGTCGATGGTTTTCGGTACGCCGATACAGGTGATCGGATAGCCCATGCGGTCACCGATGCCGGCGATCTTGAGCGCGGTGTCCATGGATCCGCCGCCGCCGTTGTAGAAGAAGTAGCCGATGTCGTGGGCGCGGAACACCTCGACCAGTCGCTCGTACTGCTCCGGATGGGTGTCCGGATCGCCGAGGTCGAAGCGGCAGGAGCCGAAGGCGCCGCCCGGCGTGTGGCGCAGCGCCTCGATGGTCTCCTCGCTCTCCTGGTCGACGTCCATGATCTCCTCGTGCAGTACGCCGAGCACGCCGTCGCGGGCGGCGAAGATGCGGCCGAACCGCTCGGGATGGCGGCGCGCGGTCTGGATCACCCCGCAGGCGGAGGCGTTGATGACGGCGGTGACGCCGCCGGACTGGGCGTAGAGGATGTTTTTCGGCATGACTCGCTCAGCGTTTCCTTAACGATATGATTTTCGGGGTATATGCGCACGCGCTTGCCGGACCCGGCCACGGCCTCGCGGGCTGATTCAGCACTTGCTTCTGTTATGATACGCGCCCGCGTTGACGCATAGATGACCCGCTCCCGGACAGATTAACCCGGAAAGTCCGCCAGGAGACGCGCCCTCGACCCGATTTCTTTTACATCCGCAGGAAGAGACCCATGCACATCGGTACCACGCTCACCAACTACATCATCGAAACCCAGCGCCACATCAAGGGCGCCACCGGCGAATTCACCGGTCTGCTGAACGACCTCGCCGTGGCCTGCAAGAAGATAGCCGACCTCGTGAACAAGGGCGATCTGGTGGACATCCTGGGTACCGCCGGGTCCGAGAACGTGCAGGGCGAGCAGCAGAAGAAGCTGGACGTGATCTCGAACGAGATCTTCATCGAGGCCCTGGCCCACAATGGCCACGTCGCGGCGCTCGCCTCGGAGGAAATGGACGAGGTGTACCACCTGCCTGCCGACCGTCCGCGCGGCAAGTATCTGGTGCTGTTCGATCCGCTGGACGGCTCGTCCAACATCGACGTCAACGTCTCGGTCGGCACCATCTTCTCGATTCTCAAGGCACCGCCGGGCGTCGAGAACCCCGAACCCGCGGCCTTCCTCAAGCCCGGCACCGAGCAGGTCGCCGCCGGCTATTGCATCTACGGTCCGTCGACCATGATGGTGCTGACCACCGGCCACGGCGTCGACATGTTCACGCTCGACAAGCATTTCGGCGAGTTCCTGCTCACGCACGAGGGCATCCAGATTCCCGAGGACACGCAGGAGTTCGCGATCAACGCCTCCAACATGCGCTTCTGGGAAGCGCCCGTGAAGCGCTACATCGACGAGTGTCTGGCCGGCAAGGACGGCCCGCGCGGCAAGGACTTCAACATGCGCTGGGTCGCCTCGATGGTGGCCGAGGTGCACCGCATCCTGACCCGCGGCGGCGTGTTCATGTACCCGACCGACGAGAAGATCAAGGCCAAGGGACAGGAAGGCAAGCTGCGCCTGATGTACGAGGCCAACCCGATGGGCTTCATCGTCGAACAGGCCGGCGGCGCCTGCACCACCGGCCGCGAGCGCATCATGACCATCGCCCCGCGCGACATTCATCAGCGCGTGCCGGTGGTGCTCGGTTCGCGCAACGAGGTCGAGCGCGTCACGTCGTATCACAACGGCTGAAAGGCCGTTCGGAACCGCCAAGGACGCCAAGCGCGCCAGGAATACGAAAGAATGAAGGCCACTCTTTTCCTTTGGCGTTCTTGGCGCCCTTGGCGGTGCAACAGGATTTTCGGACTTCACGGCCGCACATGCTGACCTATCCCGTCATCGATCCGGTCGCCCTCGACCTGGGGCCGCTCAAGATCCACTGGTACGGCATCATGTACCTGATCGGATTCCTGGGCTTCTGGTGGCTCGGCAAGCTGCGCGCGCGCCGTGCCGACAGCCCGGTGACGCCCGATCAGGTGACCGACCTGTTGTTCTACGGCGTACTCGGCGTCGTGCTCGGCGGGCGCGTCGGTTATGTACTGTTCTACAACCTGGAGACCTTCCTCTCCAACCCGCTGACCATCTTCTACATCTGGCAAGGCGGCATGAGCTTCCACGGCGGCTTTCTCGGCGTGTTGTTCGTGGTCTGGCTGTACATGCGGCGCAAGGGTGGATTCCTGCGCCTGACCGACTTCGTCGCACCGATGATCCCGATCGGCCTCGGCGCCGGACGCATCGGCAATTTCATCAACGGCGAACTCTGGGGCAAGCCGACCGACGTCTGGTGGGGCATGGTGTTCCCCGGGGCGGGCGAGATCGCGCGGCATCCCTCGCAGTTGTATCAGGCCGGGCTGGAAGGTCTCGCCCTGTTCCTGATCCTCTGGTTCTATTCCGCCCGCCCGCGGCCGACCGGTGTGGTGTCCGGCATGTTCCTGCTGTTCTATGGCCTGTTCCGGTTTCTGATCGAGTTCGTGCGCGAACCGGATGCGCACATCGGCTATCTCGCCTGGGGCTGGCTGACCATGGGGCAACTGTTGTCGCTGCCGATGATCCTGGGCGGCATCCTCATGATCGTATGGGCCGTCCGGCGTGGAGCGCACACAGCATGAAACCCTATCTCGACCTGATGCGCCACGTGCTCGAACGCGGCACGCAAAAGAGCGACCGCACGGGCACCGGCACGCGCTCGGTGTTCGGCTGGCAGATGCGCTTCGACCTGCAACAAGGCTTTCCGCTCGTCACCACCAAGAAGCTGCATCTCAAGTCCATCGTCCATGAGCTGCTGTGGTTCCTGAAGGGCGAGACCAACATCCGCTACCTGAAGGAAAACGGCGTCAGCATCTGGGACGAATGGGCAGACGACAACGGCGATCTCGGACCGGTGTACGGCTACCAATGGCGTTCATGGCCGACCGCCGACGGCCGTCACGTCGACCAGATCAGCGAGGTGATCGAGCAGATCAAACGCCGGCCCGACTCGCGGCGCCTCATCGTCAGCGCCTGGAACGTCGCCGACCTGCCGGACGAGGGCGTGAGTCCGCGCGAGAACGCCGCGCGCGGGCGCATGGCGCTTGCGCCCTGCCACACCTTCTTCCAGTTCTACGTCGCCGACGGCCGGCTGTCCTGCCAGCTCTACCAGCGCAGCGCCGACATCTTCCTCGGCGTGCCCTTCAACATCGCGTCCTATGCCCTGCTGACCATGATGGTGGCGCAGGTCACCGGTCTCGAACCCGGCGATTTCGTGTACACGCTGGGCGACGCGCATCTCTACTCGAACCATCTGGATCAGGCGCGCGAACAACTCTCGCGCGAACCCTATCCGCCGCCGCGCATGCGCATCAATCCCGAAGTGCGCTCGATCTTCGACTTCCGCTTCGAGGACTTCACGCTCGAAGACTACCAGGCGCATCCGCACATCAAGGCGCCGGTCGCGATCTGAGCGGGTGAGAAGGCGTTGCCTCAGTCGAGGTCTTCGAAGGCCTCGGCGGGGGTGAGGTCGAGCCCGACGCTTTCCAGCCACAGGGCCGGGCCGTCGCCGGCGCTCTCCAGCAGCAGCCAGTGGTCTTCCTCGCGGCGGTAGAGTTCCAGCCGGCGCGTATCGATGTCGACCAACAGGTATTCGCGCAGATTTTCCAGCTTGCGATAGGCGGCGAATTTGTCGCCGCGGTCGAAGGCGGCGGTGGACTCGGACAATACCTCGACCACCAGGCAGGGATGTTCGATGGCGAACTCGGCGCTGCGGTCGCGTGCGTCGCAGGTGACCATCACGTCGGGATAGAAATAGGCGTCGGCGGCCTCGACGTGCAGCTTCATGTCGGCCACGAAGGTCTGACAGGGCGAGCCCTTGAGGTGCTGGCGCAGGCGGCTGCCGAGTGCCAACGCGACCAGTGCGTGCTCGCGCCGCACGCCGACCATCGCGAACACTTCGCCGCGCAGGTATTCGTGTTTTTCCGCCTGTTCCGCTTCCCAGCGCAGGTAGTTGTCACGCGCCATCGGGGCGTGTTGCAGGGCCTGTCCCATATCGCCGCTCCTGATTTGCCACGATCCGAGTATCGACCCGCCGTTGCGGGGCGGTCAAGCCGGCTCCCGCCCGCCCTGCGGACCATAGAACTGCAAGGCCATCATGGTGATGTCGTCCGACTGTTCGGCGCCTTGGGTGTGGGTCTTGACGTCGTCCATCATGCTGCGGATGGACGAGCCCGGATTGGCCGCATGCAGTGTCGTGAGCGTCGCCAGCAGGCGCTCGTCGCCGTAAATCTCGTCGTTGCGGTCCATCGCCTCGTTGACGCCGTCGGTGTACATGAACAGCAGATCGCCGGAATGCAGCATGACCTTTTCGGTGTGGTACTCGACGCCGTCGAGTCCGCCGGCGACCGGCTGGGCCGGGACCGGCAGGAAGGCCGGTGTGCCGCCCGCCCGCATCAGCACCGGCGGATTGTGGCCGGCGCTCGCATAGCGCAGTTCGCCGGTCCGTACGTCCAGAATGGCGCAGAACAGCGTGACGAACATGCAGGAGTCGTTGTCGTCGGCCAGGTCGTCGTTGACCCGCGACAGAACTTCGCCGGGTTCCAGTCCGCGCTCGGCGACGGCCTTGAACAGGGTCTTGGTGACGGCCATGAAGAAGGCGGCCGGCACGCCCTTGCCGGAGACGTCGCCGATGACGAAGCAGAAGTGCTGGTCATCGATGAAGAAGAAGTCGTACAGGTCGCCGCCGACCTCGCGTGCGGGTTCGATCATGGCGTAGATGTCGAACTCGCCGTGATCGGGGAAGGCCGGGAACAGCTTGGGCAGGATGCCCATCTGGATGTCGTGGGCGATGCGCAGTTCGCTCTCGATGCGTTCCTTCGCCGCGGTCGTGGCGGTCAGGTTCTGTATGTAGCGCGTCAGTTCCCGCTCCAGGAACAGGATGGATTCGGCGAGCTGGCCGACCTCATCCTGCGT
This sequence comes from Chromatiales bacterium, assembly GCA_028695255.1. Classification (GTDB taxonomy): domain Bacteria; phylum Pseudomonadota; class Gammaproteobacteria; order Ectothiorhodospirales; family Ectothiorhodospiraceae; genus JAQVJI01. The sequence continues at coordinate 8,062 of JAQVJI010000061.1, forward strand.
CTTCTTCGGCAGTTCCTCGATCTCGGACATCTGACTGCGCGAGAGCGAAAAATCCATCGACGGCAGCAGGCGCGCGTGGGTCGTGAGCGTCTTCAGGTGGCGGATGGTGCGGTTGACCACCAGCGCGGCGATGAGCAGGCCGATCACCAGCACCGCCACGTTGAGGGCGATCTGGCGCGTGACGAGACTGCGCGCCGGTGCTTCCATCTCGGCCTGTGCGACGGCCGAGATCAGATACCAGTCCAGCGGCGCGAAGCGGGTGGCGCGGAATTCCCACGCCTCGGACCGGTCGCCGCGCAGACGCGCGTCGCGGACCAGGACGATGACCTCGCCGTTGGCCGAACGCAGACCGTCGAGCAGTTCGCCGGTCAGTGCCCGGCCGTGGTCGGTGTCGGCGAGCAGGCCGAGGTCGCGCCCTTCCGGCGCGATCGCAACCTCGCCCTTGCCGTCGAGCACGAAGAAGAAGCCGCTGTTCGCAAAGCTGATCTGCTGAAACAGGTGCGCTAGGTTCGAGCGCATGGTCTGGAACATGCGTTCCACCTCGGCCTCGATGTCGTCGCTGTAGACGCCGGTGCCGATGATCCAGTCCCATTGCGGGTGGTGAAACACATAGCCGATCTTGGGCGCCGGTTCCTGCGCGTCCAGCCGCTTCCACCAGTATTCGAGGTAGCCGGCGCCGAGTTCGAGCGCGATGTCCCGGATCTCGCGCAGCACGTATTTGCCCTTCGCATCCTGGAAATCGATCAGGTTGCGCCCTTCGAAGGTCGGGTCCGGATGGGCGACCGCCGTCATCTCGCGGTCGTAGGTGAAGAAATAATCGTTATTGAAAAAGCGCATGTGGCGCAGCATATCGAGCGCCGTCGCCCTCGCGGCGGCCCGTGTCATGGTGCCGCGCTCGGCTGCTGCATGCAGTTCGTCGAGCGTGGCGATGATGGCCGCGGAGACGTTCTGCAATTGCTCGCGCCGCAAGTTCAGCGCGGCGTCGCGATATTCCTGCAAATTGCGGTACTCGCTCTCCAGCATGCGATTGACCGTCTGGTGCATGTTGGTCACCGATTCTTCGGAGCCTGCGAGCATGGCGCGTTCGACGGCCTGGCCGGAGAACAGCGAGATGATGAGCGTCGAGGCGGCGAGGATCGCCGCGATCAGGAGCGCGATCTTGGGGCCGATGGAGTTGCGCAAGGTAGGAATGTCCATGTCTTCGTGGTCAGTTCGAGGCTTCGACCGGTTCGCCGCCGCCGTTGGCGACGAGCAGGATATACCGCCTGAGCAGCCAGATGATACGTTCGAACAGACTGGTGGCGCCGAATAATACCTCGTGTGTGGTATAGGGCAGGGTCTGGCCTTCGCGCAGCAGCTTGTGGCGAATGCGTTCCATCAGCTCCGTCCGGTCCGAGGTCAGGCGGTTCAGCAGCGCCCAGTCTTCGGCGTCGCCGTTGTCGACCGCATCGAGCAGCGTCAGCAGGATCGCATGCAGACCCTCGTTCAGGCCGTGGCTCAGTTGTCCCGTCTCTGCCGTACCGTGCATGCGCCCGAGCAATGACGACAATTCGTACAGGCTGTCCTGTAGGTTGACGATCAGTGCGTTGCGTCCCTGGATGTTGATCATGCGGTGCAACGACAGGCGGTCCTGGTGGCGATCCATCAGGTCGGTGATGAAACGCTCGACCTCGCGGGCTACGCCGTGGTTGGCATCGAACAGGGCCTTGCGTTCGAGCTTGCCGTCATCGTGCTGGTTCTGCTCGGTGTCGAGATAGCGCGGCAGGTATCGGAGCAACCTGAGTTGTTCCTTCTCCACCAGATCGAGCGCGGTTTCGGCATCGTCCAGTGCCTGCTCGTAGAGAAAGTGCGGACGCGCCAGTTCCTCCTCCTGCGTTGGCGGCGACAGGCGCTGAAGCAGATGGTAGGCCGGTCCCTGCATCAGCGATAGCAGGGTGGAGGCGGCGACCTGGAACAGCAGGTAGATCCAGGCCGCCTGCGTACTCGCGTCATCGGCCAGTTGCGACGCCAGCCACTTGACCAGCGGGATGTCGAGGCCGATCTCCAGCATGAACAGCCCGACCATGACCACCACGCCGCTGCCCTTGATCAGCACCTGATAGAACGCGAGTTGCCTGGCCGTGCCCTGGAGGTTGGCGGTCAGGAACCAGATGCTCATGGCCGAACCGAGACTGGCGCCGTAGATCACCATGATGGTCTGGTTCATCGTGAACAGGCCGACGCTGGTCATGGCCACCGCGATCACCGACACGGTGGCCGAGGACTGCGCGACCAGCGTCAGCGCGGCGCCGATGATGAACACCAGAAAATACGAGTTCGCGGCCAGGGTGAGGAACTCCCGCACGATCTCCAATTCCCTGAGCGGTGCGGCGCCGTCCTTGATGAATTGCAGGCCGAGGAACAGCAGTGCGATGCCGAGCAGCGCGCCGGCCAAGTGGCGGAAGCGGCTCGACTTGTCGACGTTGAAGTAATAGCTCATGCCGACCAGTCCGAGCAGGTAGAGCACGAACAGGTGGATGTCGACGGTGGCGACCAGCACCAGCGCCGAGGTGCCGAGATTGGCCCAGCTCACCACCGGCATGGCCTTGCGTACCGGCATCAGTCCGGCCGTGATCAGGCTGATGACGATGAAGGTGACGGCATTGGTGCTCTGCGTGAGCGCGCCGGCGACCGTGCCGGCCAGGCCGGCCCGCCAGGGGTGGTCGACGGTACGCGTGACCAGCGCGCGAAAGCGCCGGCCGGTCATCTGCTTCAGATGACTGCCGATGAATTTGACGCCGATGAAGAACAGGCCGAGGCCGGCCAGCAGCGTGCCGAGGATGTCGAACAGCATGGCGACGTCAGCGGCGGCGGGTGGACAGGAACAGCATCAGCAGCAACAGGACGACGGTGATCGCCGTGCCGGCGATGACGATCCATTCGATGCGATCCTCGCGTGCGGCCGTCTGGCGCTTGATTTCCTCCCGCAGTTCGTCGGCACGCAGGCGTGTCCGTTCGGCCAGCGCATCGAGACGGTCGCTGAAATCGCGATCCACGCCGCGTACCTGCCGGTCGACGCGCGCGGCGGATGCCGCGTCGGATCGATCGTATTGCGCGAGCGCCTGCCGGTAGTCGGTGGCGAGCCGCGCATGCTCGGTCAGCAGCGCGTCGAGCGCCTCCGGCGCGATGCCCGTCGCACCCGCCATCGCCCCGAGCGCGGTCAGACGGTCGCGCACGGCGCTCTCGTGACGTTCGAACGAATCGAAATAGCGTTCGAAATCCTGGGTCTCCTGTCCGCGCAGCAGGACGTTCTTCCACTCCTGCACCTGTACCTTGAAGTGCACCTGCGCCTGCCGCGCGTCATCCAGCGCGTCGACCAGCGTGTCGAGGGTGTCGAGGTTCTGCGCGTGCTTGAGTCCCGCGTAGCGGACGCCGAACAGACCGATCGCACCATTGACGACCAGCAGCACGATGAGCAGGCCGGCGAGGCTGACCAGCGACCTGCGCGGCGAAGCGCCGGTGGCGGAATCGGATGGGGAAGTCACGGGCGAGGCTCCTTTGCCCGAAAGGCCGGGCCGGCGAACGAGGGGCGCCCGATTCTCTCCCGAAATGCGTTACGGAACAATTCGCGCTGCCGCCGTCCCGCTGCTCAATGCTCCGCTTCTTGCAGATCCTTGTGCGTGTCGCGCGTGAGATCGGCGGTGAGGTAGTCGAGGGTCATCGGCAGCCCGAGCTCCATGCGCGGGATGTGCTGGAGCGAAATGCGGATGCGGCGTGGCCGGCATTCCAGCAGATGCCCGCCGTGGCGGCGGTCGGCGGTGAGGAAGTGCAGATGATAGCCGGGCACCGCCACCGACTGCATGAACGTGGGGGTCCAGAAGCCGACCATGCTGCCTTCGACGTCGTGGAACTCGAATTCCGGCTGTTCGCGCGCGACCTCGACCAGCGGCTTGTAGGCATCCTGGCGCGGGACCGAGCGCGTGCGTACGTAATCGAAGCGGCCATCGAGGCGCATGGCGTAGAGCATGTTCTTCGACGGGATCAGACGATCGAACAATGCGTTGAGCTGGGCGTAGTCGAGCGGTTCGTCGATGTCTTCGCTGCTGTAGGGCATGAACGGGACGACGCAGGCGAACGGCGTGCGTGCATCGGCGGCGACGTCATGGGCGTTGCCGTCGGAACGCAGCTGATAGACCTTGCCGTCCAGCACCACCATCTCGCCGTCGAGATCGTTGAAGGTGCCGAGCCCGAAATCGCCGCGGGCCAGGATGTCGGCAATGGTCGTGTCCTCCCGGTACAGGCCTTCCACCAGTGCATTCACCGGCGCCGACACATAAAGGACGTTGGATGCGCGATCATCGTCGCGCAGTTGGCGGTCCAGGATCTGCGTGAGCAGCGCCATCGGATCGAGGTTCGCCAGTCGCGCACGTCGTTCCAGTAGGCTCCGCAGTTCGACCGGCAGGCCTTCCAGGAAGTCCGCCGCCATGCTCAGGCGGCGACCTTGGCCAGGGCCGCGTCGCGATCGTCGCAGACGGTGAGGATGGACATGAATCCACTGATCTCGAACACCTCGCGGATCGGTCCCCTGAGGTTGCAGATGATCATGCGGCCGTTGGTCTGCTTGGCGCGCTTGGCGGCCATCAGCAATACGCGCAGGCCGGCGCTGGAAATGTAGTCGAGGTCGGCGAAGTCGACGATCAGGCTGGTCGTGCCTTCCAGCCGCTCCAGCAGGTGCTTCTCGAAGCTGGGCGAGGTGTTGCTGTCGAGTCGTCCGCCCGGCTTGACCACCAGTACGTCGCCAACGGTTTCGTCGATCACTTGCATGCGTTCTGTCTCCAGTGAGTGGGTCGGCGTCAGTCCTTGAGTCGCTTGGTCAGGACCAGCCGGTTGCGTGAATCCTCGCGACTGTAACGCACATCGTCCATGAGCGTGCGTACGAAATAAAGGCCGAGTCCTCCGATCGGACGCTCGTCGAGCGAGGCATCGAGCGGTGGATTCGGCGCATCCTGCAGGGGGTCGAAGGGTTTCCCGTCATCGATCATCTCGGCCGTGAGCCGATCGTCGGTGACGTTCACGCGGACCACGATGTCGTGCCGGCCACCGTCGTCATATCCGTAGGAGACGAGATTGGTGATCAGTTCGTCGAGTGCAAGATTCAGGTTGTAGATTGCCTTGAGCGATACGTTCGCGGTTTCGCAGTAGGCCTCGATGGCCTCGGCCAGACGCGGGATCTCGTCCAGCCGGTTGGCGATGATCACTTCGAGACGTTCGGTCATGCAGTGCCTTCCCGGTTGGATCGTCCTGGTGCGAATCGATGTCCCATGTGGCTCGTGAATGGCACTCGCACGGGCTGTGCGGCAGTTTAGCCAGCGCCCATCGCCAGGGTCAAACACGCAACGGGCGCGTGCTAACATGCGGCCCTTCGTCATCGGTCCGTCACAGAGGTCGCCATGACACTGTCCATCATCGTCGCCATGGATCGCAATCGGCTGATCGGCCGTGACAACGCCTTGCCCTGGCATCTGCCGGCCGACCTGGCCTGGTTCAAGCGCGTGACGATGGGCAAGCCGCTCATCATGGGGCGGCGCACGCATGAATCCATCGGCCGGCCGCTACCGGGCCGCCTCAACATCGTCGTCAGTCGCGATCCTCAATACCGCACCGACGGTTGCACCGTGGTGCAGGATCCAGCGTCCGCCGTCGCCGCAGCGGGCGATGCACCGGAAGTGATGGTGATCGGCGGCGCCCGTCTGTTCGAGGCCTTCCTGCCGTTGGCCGACCGGCTCTATCTCACGCGCATCGACGCCGCGTTCGAGGGTGATACCTGGTTTCCCGACTTCGATGAAAAATCGTGGTGCGAGGTCGCGCGCGAAACGCGCGCGCCCGACGAACACAATCCTTGCCCGATGACCTTCCTGGTGTTGGAGCGCCGGTCGGCGGCGTGAACCGCGACCGGTGTCGTCCGCGCTTGGTCGGCGGATCGCGATGGCGTATATTCAAGCGCGTTTTTGAATGAGCCGTGACATAACCAAACGACATACACAAACGACATACACAAACGACATACACA
>JAQVJI010000241.1 GCA_028695255.1 Chromatiales bacterium
ACGACGCGCTCACCTTCATGGCCTCCGAGCGCGAGCACATCGACAAGGCCTGGCCGGGCGACATCATCGGTCTGCACAACCACGGCACGATCCGCATCGGCGACACCTTCACGCAGGGCGAGCCGCTGTTCTTCACTGGCATCCCGAACTTCGCGCCGGAGTTGTTCCGTCGCGCCGTGTTGCGCGATCCGCTCAAGTCCAAGCAATTGCTCAAGGGACTGGTGCAGTTGTGCGAGGAGGGCGCGACGCAGTTGTTCCGTCCGATCACCAACAACGACCTGATCCTGGGCGCGGTCGGCGTGCTCCAGTTCGACGTCGTGGCGCATCGCCTGAAACACGAATACGGCGTCGATGCGAGCTTCGAGAACGTCAACGTCAACACCGCACGCTGGATCGTTTGCAAGGACGAACGCAAGCTGGAGGAATTCCGCAACAAGGCCGCCGCCAACCTCGCAGTCGACCACGGCGGCGAGCTGGTCTACATCGCGCCCACGCGCGTGAACCTCCAGATGGCGATGGAAAAGTGGAAGGACGTCGAATTCCGCGCCACGCGCGAGCATGTGAGCGGCGACGCGGTGGAGGCCTGAGGTTCGACGTGTGGGAGCGGCCACACCGAGCCGTGATGACTGTGTTTCTATTGCCGGCGAGGCATCTGATGACGCAACCCGTCCACACCCGTTACGTCGACATACCCGCCTACGTCACGCGCGACGGTTCGCTGATCCGCGAGCTGATGCATCCGCTGCATCACGGCGTGCGCGCGCAGAGCCTGGCCGAGGCCGAGGTCGCGCCGGGCGCGCGTACCGCGCTGCATCGTCATCCGAAAAGCGAGGAGTTGTATCACGTCACCGCGGGCCGCGGCCGCATGACGCTCGGTGAAGAGACCTTTCCGATCGCGGCCGGTGACACCGTGTGCATCCCGCCCGGCACGCCGCATTGCGTGGAAAACGACGGTGCGGAGCCGCTGCGCATCCTCTGCGCCTGCACGCCGGCCTATGCGCACGAGGACACCGAGCTGCTGTGACGTCGTTGTCGCCGCCGTAGGTCGGGTTGCGCGCAAGCGCTACCTGACGTTCGCGGCCCATCGGAACCCGCACGTCATGCAGCTGCGCGACATGACCTGCATCGTCGAGTCACGCGCCGCGCAGTGCCGAGTCGATGCGTGCCAGCAGCACGGCCGGCTCCACCGGCTTTTCGATGAAGCCCGTCACCGGCATGAAGTCGTCGCTGATGTCCTTGTCGCTGAAGCTGAAGCCGAGGTCGCTCTGCTGATTGACCGCCGACAGCACCAGCACCGGGATGTGGTTGACGTCCTGATCGAGTGCCAGCGCGCGAGCTGCCTTGAAACCGGCCTGAGGGTCCTGCGGGAAGATCACGTCGAGCAGCACGAGATCGGGATTGTGGCGCCGCACCGTACCGACGATGTCGTCGGTGTTGTCCACCGCGCTGACCTGGTGACCGTTGCCCTCCAGGATCAGGGTCAGGCTTTCGGTGATGTCGGGGTCGTCGTCGACCAGCAGGATCTTCGCCATCTTCTCATCCTCTCGGGTGGTTGTTCTCTGTCGCGTCCGGCAGCGTGACGATCGCGCGCGTGCCCTTGCCTTCTTCGCTCTCGATGTCGATGTCGCCGCCGGCGAGGCGCAGGATCTCGCGCACGATCGGCAGGCCGAGCCCGGTGCCGCTCGCGCTGTGCGAGACGGCGTTGCGGGCGCGGTAGTGTTCCTCGAATACGTGCGGCAACGCGTCCGCCGGGATGCCAATGCCCTGGTCCTCGATCTCGATGCGTGCGCCGCCGTCGGCCCCTGCCACGCGCATCCGTACGACGCCGCCGTCGCGTGAATAGTTGATCGCATTGCCGAGCAGGTTGTCCAGCAGGTTTTCCAGTTGCTCGCGTCCGATGCAGACGGGCAGGGCGTCCACGCCATCGGGCAATGTGGTTTCGACGACGATGTCTCGCGCCGCGGCATTGCGCGAGGCCTCGGACACGGCATGTCTGACGGCCGCGATCAGATCGGTGTTCGGCCGCTGGCCGGCATCCAGCACGAAGCTTTGCAGGTTCGACAGACGCACGATGTCGGTCAGACGCGACAGCAGCCGGTCGCAGCGCTCGCCGATGCGCGCGACGATCTCGCGCGCCTTGTCCGGCAGCGGTCCGGCATAACCGTCGCGCAGCGTCCAGGCGTAGCTGCGGATCGCCGCCAGCGGCGCCTTCAGTTCGTGCGCGCCCTGCACGATGGCATGCGTGCGGGCCTCGTCCAGGCGCAGGATGTCGCGATAATTGCGTTCGAGCTTCAACTCGTCCTGCACCAGACGCAGCGTGATGTGGCTGGCGAGATACCAGGAAAACAGCACCACGCCGGCATAGATCGCGAGATAGACGATCGTGTGTGCGAGGCTCATCGATACGCCGTCGCCGAACGGATCGTGCAGCGGCAGTACGCCCGCCATCGTCAGCAGTACGGGCGCTGCGACCAGCAGCATCCCGGCGATCGTGATGACGAGGCTGTGGCCCCGACCGAAGAACAATGCCGCGATGACCACGTTGGGAATGACCAGAAAGATCGCCGGCGTCGCGAGTCCGCCGAGCGCGTGCACGATCACCGCCAGCGCCAGATAGTCGAACAGGATCTCGCCCAGACCGTGGCGGCGCAGCAGTCGTTCGTCGGTGTCGGTCGCATCGAGCCGTCGGCTGCGGCGCAGGAAGAACAGGTTGGACAGGAACAGCGCCGCACCCACCATCGCCGGCCAGCGCGCGTCGAGTCGCAGAGGCAGCAGTCCGGCCGCGGCGCCGATCGCGGCCAGCAGCAGCAACGCCACGAAGCCCCAGCGCAGGCGCACCAGCCAGTGCACGCGCGCGATCATCTCGCGCACGTGGACGTTCTGCTCGTAGTGAATGGCGCTATCCGGTGACATCGCTGATGGTTGTTTCAGTCAGTTGTCGCACTGCGTCCGCGAGGGCCGCCGCGAGTGCCGGCAGACGGTGCGAGAGCACCGGAGACAGACCATCACGCAGGTCCGTGTCGGCCGGCTGCACGCCGAACACCCAGGTCTCGCCGCGGCGGCCGAGTGCCTCCGCGAGTGCCAGCCCGTCCGCGAGACCGATGCCGTGGGTGGAGAGCCCGCGCGCCTTGCAGGCCAGCCGTGCCTCGGTCGCAGGAAACAGGCGATGCTCGCCCGCCGCAATTCCCATGTCGGCGCAGTCGACCGC
>JAQVJI010000242.1 GCA_028695255.1 Chromatiales bacterium
AGGGATCGGCGTGCATGACGCCGGCTATTCCACACATATCGTTACCTCGAGGAAGACTGCGGATTCGGAAGGGTAGCGCCGGAACTCAGCGGGTCGGCCCCGGCGTGTCCATCACTTCGCTGACGCGGCGCACGAGACAGGTCAGCAGGGCCATGCGCGCGAACACGGCGCCGCGCGCCTGCGCGAAGTACCAGTTGTGCGCGGTGGCGTCGAGATCGGTCGCGAGCTCCGCGCCGCGCGCGAGCGGATGCAGGATGATGGCGTCCTGCTTGAGCGGCGAGGCCGCCGACAGACGCATGTCACCGCCCAGTTCCTCGTAGCTGTCGCCGACCCAGGCGATGGCGTTGATGTAGACGACGTCGAGTTGCGGCAGTTCCTCGTCCAGACCGTGCGAAGTACGCAGCCTGAGCCCAGCGTCGACCAGCTCCTGCGCCTGTTCCGGTGCCAGTACGTCCTGCTCCGGGCTCAGGATCACGACCTCCTCGATCGCGGTCGCGAAACGCGCCAGCATCAGCAGCAAACTGCGCACGGTGCGCATGCGCGCGGGCACGCCGATGACGCCGATGCGGATGCGCCCGGCGGCCGGCAGGTCTTCGCGCAACAGATCCGGGCGCCATTTGAAGATGGCGTAGAGATCGGCCAATGCCTGCGTCGGGTGTTCGTCGATGCCGTTGCCGGCATTGATGATCGGGATGCGCAACGCCGGCAGCATCTCGTACACCGACGACTCCTGGTTGTCGCGCAGCACGATCACGTCGCCGTAGTTGTTGAACATCTCGGCGATGTCGGGCAGCGACTCGCCCTTCGCCATGCCGGTGGTGGCGCGATCGGTGATGGACATGATGTCGCCGCCCAGACGATGCCACGCACTCTCGAACGACAGCCGCGTGCGCGTCGAGGGCTCGTAGAAGGCGCTGATCAGGATCTTGCCGGCCAGCGGCGGATGCATGAGCATCGGCGTGGTCTCGTACTGCGCGGCGAGCCGCAGCAACTGCATGAGCGTCGCACGGTCGAACTGGCGCGCCGACACGACGTGGCGGTTCGACAGTGCGAGCAGCGGTTGCGGGTTCTCGTCGATGGCATCCAGCAGCGCCTTTGGACGCTCGATGCCGGCGGTGCCGTCCTTGGGCTTGAATGGTCGCTGCAAGGCCGCGGCCGATGCGTCGGCCAAGGTACCGGCTTGAGGGCCGTCGGGCGTGTTGGTGGCGGGCGCTACCATAGCGTTCCCCTCCTCTGGTCACGAATGAACAATACGATCAGCACCAGCGGCGAGAGCGTCGCCACCAGCACGGCGATACCGACCAGCAGACCGAAGGCGGTCGACGAGATCATCATGCGTCCCCTCCCGCGCGCGTCCGCGCAAGGCGTTCCCAGGCGAACTCGCCCGGTCGCAACCAGACGCCGAACAGAACGACGGCCATCGACACCGCGGCCGACACCAGGGCCGCGACGTAGAAGCCGATCAGGAAATAGCTCGCGAGTCCGATCGCGGTGCCGAGCAGCATGGCCCAGGAAGCGGCAGCCGGATTGGCGCGCCGCCAGTACAGACCGGCGACGATCGGCCAGATGGTGCTGGCGACGAAGGCGCCGGTGAAATACAAAAGTTCGGCCAGCGTGGTCAGGCGCGGCAGGCACAGCAGCCAGGTGAGCAGACCGAGTCCCAGCACGACGAACTTCGCCGCGACGAACAGTTCGCGCTCGGAGGCATCGGGCCGCAGATGATTGCGGTAGATGTCCTGCGTCACCAGATCGGCGGTCGCGGCGAGCAGCGAATCGAGACTGGAGGCGAGCGCGGCGAACACGACGATGAACACCACCACCGCACCGCCGAGACCAAGCAGTTGCGCCGCCACCATCGGCCCCACCATGTCGGCGGCCGGCACGTTGAGGCCGAGCGCGGGCGTGGCGAGCGCGATGAAACCCGCGACGATCGGGATCGGCAGCCACAGCAGGCCGGCGGTCAGGTAGGCGGGAAAGCCGACACCGTCGCCGAAAGCAAAGGCGCGGCTCCACCAGACGTTGGAATGGAAGATCTCGCCGACACCGAACAGCAGGTTGTTGAACAGAAACATGATCGCGGCCGGGAACAGCAGACTCAGCAACTGCGGACGCTCCAGCGCCACCGCGGCGTGGATTTCACCCAGACCGACCTGCGCGATGGCGAGCCAGGCGATGATCACGACGCCGACCAGGATCAGGATCGTCTGCACGAAGTCGGTGCCGATCACCGCGCGCAGACCGCCGAGCAGGGTGTACAGCACGCAGATCACGAGAATGACGCTCATGCCGAGCCGGTAGTCGATGCCGGTCAGCGCATGGATCAGCACGCCGCCGGCCATGCCGAGACTGACCAGCCAGCCAAAGGCATAGAACAGCGAGATCAGCAGGAACACGCGCCAGGCAGTGTTGCCGTAGCGCAGGCGGATGAAGTCGCCGCTGGTGTAGCCGTGCGGCATGAGCGCGCGGATGCGGCGCGCGAGCGGCGCGAACAGGATCAGTCCGACGCAGCCGAGCGAGTAGCCGACCATGCCCCAGACGCCGAGTTGCAGCGCCACCTGCGGCGCCGCCATGGTGGTGTTGCTGGTGACCCAGGTCGCCATCGCAGTCGCTGTGGCGAGCGCCAGACCGACGTTGCGGCCGGCCAGCATGTAACCGTCGAGGCTGGTCGCCTTGCGTCCGAAGTACCAGCCGAGAGCGAGCCACAATACACCGAAGGCTGCCAACAATGCCCAGGCGAGCCCAGCCGGCAGCACGGCGGATTCCGCGCCGATCATGAGACACCCACCCGCGCCAGTTCCTTCAGCGCCTCGTCGGTCGTCATCACGCGCGCATAGCGGTCCTTCATGGTCGTGATGGTGGCCTTTTGCAGTTCCGGCGTCACGGTCGCGCAGCCGTCCTCGATCAGCGTGACGTAGAAACCGAGGTCGCAGGCATCGCGGATCGCCGTCGACACGCATTCGTTCGAATACACGCCGGCCACGAACAGGGCCGTAACCTCCAGGTTGCGCAGCACGTACTCGAGATTGGTCGAGGTGAACACGCCGCTCGCGGTCTTGTTGATGACGATCTCGTCGCCCTGCGGCGCGACGCTTTCGAGGAAATCCGCCTCGCGCGAATCCGGCGGCGCGTGCAGGTTGAGACGCTTGTGTCCGGGACCACGGTCGCGGCCATTCTTCGTCAACGACTGGATGCGGGTAT
>JAQVJI010000062.1 GCA_028695255.1 Chromatiales bacterium
CGGTTCCACCGCCAGCAGCTCCACCTCGAAGCGCAACGTCGCGTTGGGCGGGATGACGCCGCCGGCACCGCGCGGACCGTAGGCCAGCTCCGGCGGGATGACGAGCTCGCGCTTGCCGCCGACGCGCATGCCGACGAGGCCCATCTCCCAGCCGGGAATGACCTGACCCATGCCGAGCACCAGCGTGAACGGCGTTCCCCGATCCAGGCTCGAATCGAAACGTTTGCCGTCCATCAGCCAGCCCGTGTAGTGCACCTGCACGGTGTCGTGGCGCGCAGCCTCGAGACCCTTGCCGACGGCGAGGTCCTTCATCTTCACGTCCGCCGCCAGCGCGGACGGCACACATAACGACAGCAGCAGGGCAAACCAGAACGACTTGTTGTTCACGCGGGACTCCTGGGTCGAATGTCGCGATGCGGAAGCACCGCCGGGAGAGATTCGGGGCGCGCGAGGTTAGCATACGCAGCCGGGCTTGTTCACCGCCGCGTCTTGGTGTAAATTCTCGCGCTCGCTACAGGCGCGTAGCTCAGTTGGTTAGAGCACCACCTTGACATGGTGGGGGTCGTTGGTTCGAGTCCAATCGCGCCTACCAATTTAATCAGTGACTTACGTTGCTTTTTGAATTGGTTCAGTTTGATTCCATTGAAAACCTCCCTCGACATCAGCCTTGTCTGGCGCCAGTTTTGCGGCCGGCCGGGGTGTTGATCGTCGCCCGTTCGTGCTTGAGCGGCCGTCGTCACGGCATGGATTTTCCTCCTCACCACTCTGATCGGACCGCGCGAGATCCCGGTTTACTGGTTCATCGCTGCCGGCACGGTATCATTCGGTATCTACGGACGTGGGTGCCATTGCCCAATCGGATATGCTCGCCGTAGCTTGCGCACGCCTGCCTTGGATGAATTCGTTCAGGGTTTCTTTGGCACGAGGGGATATCAAAGGCATGTTGGGTGAAGATGAATGGCTGAGGATCGCGCGGAGCCCCGAATCGGACCGCGTCGAGCGCAAGGCATCGGCGGGCGACCGTAGCGGTATCCGTCGCGCGATCTGCGCCTTTTCCAATGATCTGGCCGGCCATGGTTTGCCGGGTGTAGTCGTCATCGGCCTGAAGGACGATGACGGTTGTGCACATCTGGACATCGACGATCAGCTACTGCGCAATCTGGCGTCCATGAAGGACGACGGAAACATTCTTCCCATACCCAGCATGGAGGTTGCTTCGCGTACCGTGGACGGTTGTCCGGTGGCGGTCGTCGAGATCATGCCCGCACCCAACCCCCCCACCCGCTATCAAGGGCAGGTGTGGGTGCGCGTGGGGCCCACCAACAGACGCGCCACGCCCGAGGAGGAAAGCCGCCTTGCCGAACGCCGGCGCGCCGGCGACCTGAGTTTCGATTTGCGGCCGGTGCCGGAGGTGGGCATGGCCGATCTCGACCTGGAGTTCTTCGGGCGCGAGTATCTGGCGAATGCGCTGTCGCCTGAAGTGATCGAGGAGAATCAGCGACCGCTGGAGCAAAAGCTCGCCTCCCTGCGATTCCTGACTCATGGACGGCCCAACTTCGGGGCCTTGCTGGTTCTGGGCAGGCAACCGCTCGACTGGGTACCCGGTGCCTACCTGCAATTTCTGCGTATAGGGGGGCGCGCCCTCGGGGATCCCGTCAAGGACGAGAAGCCGTTGCACGGTTCGCTACCGGACATCATGGCGAGAGTGGATGAGCTGCTGGACGTTCATGTCCAGGTCGCGGTGGATATCACGTCGGGACCAAAGGAGGTTCGTCAACCGGATTATCCAGTGCGCGCCTTGCAGCAACTTATTCGCAATGCCTTGATCCACAGGGCCTACGAGGGAACCAATGCGCCGGTCCGCGTGTACTGGTTCGACGATCGGATCGAGATCAGCAATCCCGGCGGGCTTTACGGTCAGGTCAACGAGCGTAATTTCGGACAGGGCACCACCGACTATCGCAATCCCTTGATCGCCGAAGCCATGGGGGTGCTGGGCTATGTGCAGAGGTACGGATACGGTGTTCCCCTCGCGCGCAGATTGTTGGAGGAGAACGGCAACCCGCCACCGGAATTTCGGTTCGAGCCCTCCGGCGTGCTGGTCACGGTGAGGCCCAGGGCATGAAGACCATTGCCTTCTTTAACAACAAGGGCGGGGTTGGCAAGACGTCACTGGTCTATCATCTGGCCTGGATGTATGCCGACCTCGGCCTGAACGTCCTGACCGCCGATCTGGATCCTCAGGCAAACCTCACCACCATGTTCCTCGATGAGGATCGACTGGAGAGGCTGTGGCCGAATGCGCAGGCCGGGGAGACGGTGCTGGGTCCGGTGCTCCCGCTTCTGGAAGGCGAGGGTGGAATCGGCACCCCTCACATCGAGCCGGTTCAGGATATCGGCCTGCTGGTGGGCGACCTTGCCCTTTCCAACTTCGAGGATGAGTTGTCCCACCAATGGCATCGCTGCTTGGCAGGGGAAAAACGGGCCTTCCACGTGATCGGTGCCTTTCATCAGGTCATTCAGCGTGCAGCAGAGATTCGGCAAGCCGATATCACACTGATCGACGTGGGACCCAATCTGGGTGCCATCAACCGCTCCGCGCTGATTGCGGCCGACCATGTGGTGGTACCACTCGCTCCCGACCTGTTCTCCCTCAAGGGTCTGCAAAACCTGGGACCCCGCTTGCGGGAATGGCGCATGGGTTGGCAGGAGCGTCGGGACAAGGCACCTGCGGGAATTCTGCCGCCCAACGGCGGTATGGAGCCCGTGGGTTACGTGGTCATGCAACATGCGGTGCGATTGGACCGGCCGGTCAAGGCCTACGCGAAGTGGATTGCACGCATCCCGGATACCTACCGCGAGGCCGTGCTCGAGGAGTCGAGGGAACCCGCGATTACCGTCACCAACGATCCCCATTGTCTGGCGACGCTGAAGCACTACCGCAGTCTCATGCCGATGGCGCAGGAGACGAGAAAACCCATGTTTCATCTGAAACCCGCGGATGGCGCTATCGGCGCGCACGTGCAGGCCGTGCAGGATTGCTATCGCGACTTCCGGGCGCTTGCGCATGTGGTCGCAGCGAAGTGCGGCGTGTCGATCCCGTAATGTTCGTCGGCCAATCGTGAGCATCGGGTCATGTGTTGGTGCTGTCCGGCGCGCACCGTCGATCCGAACGTGACGAATCAAGCCACCGCTTTGATGTCACGCTATGCTATGCCCATGCACGAACTCGTCCCTCCCGATCCCGAAACCGGCGTCTCCACGCCGACCTATGCGGTGGTCTACATGCCGGGCCGCGCCCGCAAGCGGTTTCCCGCGGGTTGCGTGCGCGTGGTCGACAGCCGCGAGCAGGCGCTGGCCGAGGCCGATGCGGACGGTCATTGGTTCGCCGCGCTGCTGCTGGGTCCGTCGAAGTCTTCCGAGGGACAGTATCTCTACTATCTGCTGGAGTGGTTGGAAGACACCGCCGAGCGGTAGTGCAGTTCGCTGCTGCCGATCTCGCCCGCGGTGTCGACCGTGAGACCTTCCAGGTCGGGTGCGCGGTTGAGGATGTAGGCGGCCATCATGCGGCCCATGTCGTGATCGTCGCTTTCCAGTGCCGTGAGCAGGCGGTCGCCGACGATGCGGATGCGATCCTCGCGGTCCGGTGCCGTCACCCAGTCGCGGCCCATCTGCCAGCCCTGGTCCATGTCCCGGTCCATGCGGTCGAATACCTCCGTCGCGCCCTGGATGATTTCATCCGGCACGTTGAGGCTGTAGACGTCGTCGTCGATGATGAGTTTGAGTTCCATGCGTCTTGTGTCGGTCGTTCGTCGATGATGAGTGGGTGACGATCCTAACCGTTACCGGCGCGGGCATCCAGGAACGACACGAAACGTGTGCCTATGCAGCGCGGGTGAGGGTGCGTGCGACACGCCGGTAACGCCATGCCGCATGCAGGAGCGCGTACCAGAGCAACAGCGCCGAGCCCGCGAGCAGGAGTCCTCCGGTCCATACGGTCGGCGCATGCAACCACGCGCCGATGGCGAGCAGGGCGGTCGCGGCGGTGTGGATGGCGAGTTGCCAGTGTGCGACGGTATCGCCGATGAATCCCTGCATCGTGGGGAGTTTGACATCGGTGCGGCGCCGTTTCACCTTCGTGGCTTGCAGGTGATACCAGCTCAGGAACGGCACGATCTTGAACAAGGTGCCGCAGGTGAAGGACATGCCGGCACCGACGATCAGCAGCACGCCCGTCAGTACGACCGGCGCCTGCATCAGCCACGCGACGGCGGCCAGCAGGATGCTGGCCTGACCGAGCCACCAGAAGCCGAGCGTCGGATCGCGGCGCGGTCGCCGGCGTTTGAGCTGGCTGACGAAACCGGCGATCGCGAAGCCGCCGAACGACAGCAGCAAGCCGATCGGCAGCACGACAGGCAGCGCAACCGCTTCGCCGATCCATGCCATCCATGACAGCGACAGCAACAAGCCCGTGATCGCCCACGGCAATGCGCGCATCAGCCATTGCGCCGGCGGCGGACTCAGATAGAACATCGGCAGCAGTTCACCGGCCACGCCGATCAACAGCAGACCCATCCAGCCGGCCAATCCCCAGGCCAGATGAACGTCGGTCCATGATTTGTCGACGCCCGATGCGGGCCAGCCGCTGCGACTGCCGATCAGCATCGCGCCCATGAAGACGGTGACGATCAGTGCGAACACGGCGAGTGCTACCGACCACCGAATCCGCCGCAAGCCGGACGATGCCGCCAGGGCTCGGATCACCTCGAAGGCGAACGCCAGCAACATGCCGACGCACAGGGCCGCGCCAACCCATGACAGTGGGCCATGGGTCAACAGCAGTCCGGCCGACAGCAGGGCGGTGCCGCCGCCCAGCATGACGACCATGGTCCCGGCGGTGCGTGCCGTGACGACACGACGCGTACCGATCAGCACCGGCAGGATCTGCAACAGCGATCCGCACATGATGGACGTGATGAAACCCAGCACGAGCAGATGCGTCGTTGCCAGTACGGTCGGTGTCCAGCGCGAGGTCAGCGCGTATTCGGGTGCGGTCATGAGAAGCACGCCGGCAACCAGCGCAAACAGTGGCGCCATCAGGAAGAATCCGAGCGGCACCGAGTAGGGCGGCGTGTTCGCCAGTGAAAGGCCGCTGGTGTTCAGCACGATCCCGAACCTGAAGGCGGTTCCGCGCCGAGGTCGGCCGGCCAGATGAGGATCTCGAAACGGTTCGGACCCCGGGCGGTCGTGCGCCAGTGGTAATCCATGTCGCGCAGCATGCCGTACAGCGGATGCGGTTCGCGGCGATGCAGCACGTTCAGCCAGTCGCCGTCCGGCAGATCCGCCAGGGCATCCAGGATCCGCTCCAGGGGTTCGGGCGGCTCCAGCGTGCTGACGTCGAGCACCCGTTCCATCAGGCGGAAATCTGGTGGGCCGACTCGATGCGCTCCAACAGTTCGTCGGTCATCGGTCCGAGCAGCCGATCGAGCATCGGATAAAGAATCCGTTCTTCCTTGGCATTGTGCTGCTGCAACAGCATGAGCAGGGTCTCGCCGATGCCGGTCGCCTGAGCACGATCGCGTTCGAGTATCGCCCGCTGCAACTCATCGAGCAGTTCGCGCATATCGGCATGCTCCATGCGCATCACTTGCGTCGGCCCGCCGACCTGTCCCGTCGCGCGCTCTAACTCGGGAAAGACGATGTCCTCCTCGACATGGAAGTGATGCAAGGTCGCTGCCGTGAAGGCAGCAAGCGCATCGCCGGCAGTCTTCCAGTCGCCGCGATGCATGGCGGTATCCATGTCTGCGAAATGGTCATCGCACTTGCGATGCTCGTCACCGAGAAACGCTGACAGGTGCATGGAAGCCTCCTGCGCAAAGGCACTGTTAGATGACCGGATTATCCTGCCGAGTGGAGGGATCTCCTTGACCTTTGTCATGCGGTTCCGGCGGTCATGAACATGCCTGCCCGATATGAAAACCGCCTATCGGCACGATGCCTGTAGCCGACCCATCCTTCTCCGTTATGTGAGGTATTTCGTTTCGCGGCGCATGTAAACATGCGTTGGTAGAAATACGCCGCAAATCATTGACGTGGCGGTCGTATTGCATTGTCAGGAACGGCTTCGAAACTGATTTACATCAAACAATGGCTGGCATTTTTTCAGGCTTGACTATTATCAAGGAGGCACACGCTCTTCCTCCTAGCATCGTGCATGACACGACCCGCCCATGCTGGTCTTTCGCCCCACAGTGGAGAGTTAAGGAGAGTCGATCGATGAAACCTAGCAAGCTGATAGGCAGTTTCTGCGTATTGTCCACACTGGCATTGGCTACGAGCGCAGCCATCGCCCAGACGTCTGGCAGTCATCCCGGCATGTCGGAGGAGGCCCTGCGTTACGAGGGTGCCCCCACGGCCATCGATCCGGCACAGACCCGCAACCTGGTTTCAGGTGACGGTCCGGCCATCACGATCGATGAGTACGAGCGTTCCAAGCAGATCTATTTCGAGCGTTGCGCCGGTTGTCATGGCGTGTTGCGCAAGGGTGCGACGGGCAAGCCGCTGACCACCGACATCACCCGCGACCGCGGCACGGAATATCTGAAGGCATTCATCAATTACGGTTCACCTGCCGGCATGCCCAACTGGGGTACGTCGGGCGACCTGAGCGCGGCCGAGATCGACATGATGGCCCGTTATCTCCAGCACGAGCCGCCGCAACCGCCGGAATACGGCATGGCCGAGATGAAGGCAAGCTGGAAGGTGCTGGTGCCGCCGGACAAGCGTCCGAAGAAACAGATGAACAAGATCAATCTGAAGAATCTGTTCTCGGTCACGCTGCGCGACAGCGGCGAGGTGGCGCTGATCGACGGCGACAGCAAGCAGATCGTCAACATCATCAAGACCGGCTATGCGGTACACATCTCGCGTCTGTCCGCATCCGGTCGCTACCTGTTCGTGATCGGTCGCGACGCGCGCATCAACATGATCGATCTGTGGATGGAAAAGCCCGACAACGTGGCCGAGATCAAGGCCGGCATGGAGGCGCGTTCGGTCGAGACCTCGAAGTACAAGGGCTGGGAGGACAAGTACGCCATCGCCGGTACCTACTGGCCGCCGCAGTACGTGATCATGAACGGCGAGACGCTGGAGCCGCTCAAGATCGTCGGCACCCGCGGCATGACGGTGGACACGCAGGAATACCATCCGGAACCGCGCGTGGCGGCGATCGTCGCCTCGCACGAACATCCGGAGTTCATCGTCAACGTGAAGGAGACGGGCAAGATCCTGATGGTCAATTACGAGGATCTCGACAACCTCAAGGTGACCACCATCGGCGCGGCCCGCTACCTGCATGACGGCGGCTGGGACGTCACCAAGCGCTACTTCCTGACCGCGGCCAACCAGTCCAACAAGATCGCGGTGGTCGACTCGAAGGAAGGCAAGCTCGCCGCGCTGGTCGACGTCGGCAAGATCCCGCATCCGGGACGCGGCGCCAACTTCGTGCATCCCAAGTTCGGACCGGTCTGGGCCACCAGCCATCTGGGCGACCAGACGATCGCGATGATCGGCACCGACCCGAAGCGGCATCCGAAGAATGCCTGGAAGGTGGTGCAGTCGATCGACGGTCAGGGCGGCGGTTCGCTGTTCATCAAGACCCACCCGAAGTCGAAGAACCTGTGGGTCGATACGGCGCTGAACCCGATCGAGCAGATGAGCCAGTCGGTGGCGGTGTTCGACATCAACAACCTCGACAAGGGGTTCGAGGTGCTGCCGATCGCCGAATGGGCCGATCTCGGCGAGGGACCGAAGCGCGTCGTTCAGCCCGAGTACAACCAGGCGGGTGACGAGGTCTGGTTCTCGGTGTGGAACGGCAAGGAGCAGACGTCGGCCGTCGTGGTCGTGGACGACAGGACGCGCAAGCTGAAGAAGGTGATCAAGGACAAGCGCCTGATCACGCCGACCGGCAAGTTCAACGTCTACAACACGATGCACGACGTGTACTGAGTGCGGGGTGGGGCGCGGGATCGATTCCCGCGCCCCGCGACACCCGACAACGACAAGGACACAGGCTCATGCGTGAATTCGGCAAGGTCCATCTGGTGGGGGCGGGTCCGGGCGATCCGGAGCTGCTGACGATCAAGGCACTGCGTCTGCTCGAACGGGCCGACGTGGTGGTGTACGACCGGCTGGTGTCCGATGCGGTGCTCGACCTGATTCCGGGCGGGGTCACGCGCATCGACGTCGGCAAGGCGTCCGGGCGGCACGGCATGCCGCAACGACAGATCAACGAACTGCTCGTGAGCCTGGCCCGCAAGCGCCGGCAGGTGGTGCGGTTGAAAGGCGGCGATCCGTTCATCTTCGGCCGTGGCAGCGAAGAGGCGCTGCATCTGCGACGCCACGGCATTCCCTTCGAGGTCGTGCCCGGCATCACGGCGGCCACGGCGTGCAGCGCCTATGCGGGCGTGCCGCTCACGCATCGCGGCATGAGCCGCGGCGTGCGTCTGGTGACCGGACATTTTCGCGACGACGAACCCATCGATCTCGACTGGCGCGCACTCGCCGATCCCGAGGCAACGCTGGTGGTCTACATGGGTCTTTCCAATCTCGCACGCATCACCACCGGCCTGCTCGACGCGGGTATGGCGCCCGATACGCCGGCGATGGCGGTGCAGGACGGGACGATGTCGGCGCAGCGGCGCGTGTTCGCCGATCTGCGGCATCTGCCGCAGCGCGTGCAGGAGGCAGGACTCGGCGCGCCACTGCTGATCATCATCGGCCGCACCGTGGCGCTGGCCGGCGAACTGGACTGGTATCTGTCCGACGAGGAGGCGCAGCGTGTGGCGAGTGATCGCAGTGTGTGCGCTTAGTCTGCTGCCGCTGGCCGGCATCGCCGGCGCGCCCGACGCCGCGCGTCAGGCCGAACTGCGCCATCTGCTGCAACAGGACTGCGGTTCCTGCCACGGCCTGACGATGAAGGGCGGTCTCGGCCCGCCGCTGCTGCCGCGCGATCTCGCGGGCAAGCCGCGCGAGGCGCTGCTGCTGACGGTGCGCAACGGACGTCCCGGTACCGCCATGCCGCCCTGGGGGCCGTTGTTGAGCGATGCCGACATCGCGTGGCTGGTGGACGTGCTGCTCGCCGGCGATGCGGTGACTCCATGAATTCTTCATGCAGGGTGAGACACATGCGTCCAGCGCATCTGCGTTTCCCATCGATCGCCGGCGCATTGCTGCTGTGCGGTTTGCTGCTTGGCGCCGTCGTGCAGGCCGAGCCCTTGCTGCGCGGCACCGGCGATCTGGCGGTGATCGTGGAACGCGCCAGCGGTTCGTTGCAGATCGTCGAGACCAGCGGCAATACCCGTGTTGGGCACGTCGAGGGCCTGGGCGATCTGTCGCACGCCTCGGTGGTGTATTCGCGCGATGCGCGCCATGCCTACGTGTTCGGCCGCGACGGCGGCCTGAGCAAGGTCGATCTGCTGATGCAGCGGCTGGTCGCGCGCACCATCCAGTCGGGCAACAGCATCGGCGGTGCGATCTCGCAGGACGGCCGGCTGGTCGCGGTCGCGAACTACGAGCCGGGCGGCGTCAAGGTGTTCGATGCCGGCACGCTCGATCTGGTGGCCGACATCCCGGCCGAGTACGCGCCGGGCAAACGCTCCAAGGTCATCGGGCTGGTCGACGCGCCGGGCGGACGTTTCGTGTTCAGTCTGTGGGATGCGGGCGAGATCTGGATCGCCGACATGGCCGACGCATCGCGGCCGGTCATCACGAAGTTCAAGGACGTCGGCCGCAATCCCTACGACGCGCTGATCACGCCGGACGGACGTCATTACATCGCGGGCCTGTTCGGCGAGGACGGTATGGCGCTGCTCGATCTCTGGCATCCGGACAAGGGCGTGCGCCGCATCCTGCCCGCGTACGGCAAGGGCGAGCAGGCGCTGCCGGTGTACAAGATGCCGCATCTCGAAGGCTGGGCGATCGCCGGTGACCGCGCCTTCGTGCCGGGGGTGGGTCATCACGCCGTGCTCGTGATGGACACGCGGACCTGGACCGAGGTCGGGCGCATCGCCGTCGACGGTCAGCCGGTGTTCGTGATCGCGCGTCCGGACGGACGTCAGGTGTGGATCAATTTCGCGCATCCCGACAACGACCGCGTGCAGGTCATCGATACCGAAAGTCTGCAAACCCTGCGCGTGCTCGAACCCGGCAAGGGCGTGCTGCACATGGAGTTCGAACCGCGCGGCGAGGAGGTGTGGATTTCGGTGCGCGACGCCGATCAGGTGCAGGTGTACGACACGGCGACGCTGGAACGGCGCGCGACGCTCCCGGCGGCCAAGCCGAGCGGCATTTTTATGAGCGCACGCGCGCATCGCATCGGACTCTGAGGTGTGCCATGGGTGACAGCCTGCTGCAATTGAGTGACGCCGAACGCCGGCTGCTGAACGATTTTCAGCACGGCCTGCCGCTCGATCCATGCCCGTTCGCGCGCATCGCGGACGCGTTGGGCATGAGCGAATCGCAGGTGATCGAGGCGTTGCAGGCCTTGCAGGCGAGCGGCGTGGTCAGCCGCGTCGGTCCGGTGTTCCGTCCCAACCGGGTCGGCGTCAGCACGCTGGCGGCGCTCGCCGTGCCGTCCGAGCGGCTGGCCGAGGTCGCGACGCTCGTCAGCGCCTGCCCGGAGGTCAATCACAACTACGAGCGCGAGCACGCGTACAACCTGTGGTTCGTGGTCACCGCGCCCGATCGCGAGCGTCTGGACGAAGTGTTGGACGACATCGCCGACCGCAGCGGACTCGACGTGCTGGATCTGCCGATGCTCGAAGACTACTTCATCGACCTGGGGTTCAGACTGCAATGGACATGATCGTCACGCCATCGCCCCTGCTCGCGGATGAACGCGCACAGGCATTGATCTCCGCCATCCAGGACGGGCTGCCCTTGGTGCCGCGTCCCTATGCGGCCATCGGCGAACGCATCGGCCTGAGCGAGCAGGAGGTCATCGAATGTCTGCGTATCCTGCTGGAGCAGGGCGTCATCAAACGTCTCGGCGTGGTGGTGCGGCATCGTCCGCTCGGTTATGACGCCAACGCGATGGTCGTGTGGGACGTGCCGGACGAACGCGTGCAGGCGCTCGGCGTCTGTCTCGGACGTTTTCCGTTCGTCACGCTCTGCTATCGCCGTCCGCGACGCCTGCCGGTGTGGCCGTACAACCTGTTCACGATGATCCATGGACGTGACCGCGAACAGGTGCTCGCGCGCGTGGCGGAACTGGTCGATCGCTGCGACCTGGGCGACGTCCCGCATCAGGCGCTGTTCAGCCGTCAGTGCTTCAAGCAGCGCGGTGCGCGCTACGGCCGTGCCAGGGGATCCGATGCGGGCAGTCTCGAGGTCGTGCAATGACGATGCTCAACCCGTGGGCACGCGCCTTCATCAACCGCTATCAGGGCGGGTTTCCTCTGGCCGAGTGGCCCTTTGCTCCGATCGCCGACGAACTCGGCACGTCGGAAGTCGCCCTGATCGAGATGCTGCGCGACCTGTTGGAACAGGGCCATCTGAGCCGTTTCGGTCCGCTGTACGATGCCGCGCGCCTCGGCGGCGGACTGACGCTCGCAGCGCTCGAAGTGCCCGAGGCGCGTTTCGATCGCGTCGCCGAACAGGTCAACGCGCTGCCGGGCGTGGCCCACAACTACCGCCGCGATCATCGGCTCAACATGTGGTTCGTGGTCGCGACGGACACGCCGGAAGGCGTCGCCGCGGTGCTGGCCGAGATCGAACGCCGTACCGGACTGCCGATCTACGACTTCCCGAAGCAACGCGAGTTCTACCTCGGTCTCTGGCTCAGACTCGGCGTCGACGACCGCGTCGACACCGTGCCGGTTCCCGACGCCGGGCCGGCCATGTCGCCGCGTCCGCTCGATGCCGACGACCACCGCATCATCGCCGCCACCCAGGCCGGTCTGCCGTTGCAGGAACGACCCTACGACGTCGTCGCCGCCGAACTGGGCATGCAGCGCGAGGCGCTGCTCGCGCGCATGCGGGCCATGCTCGACGGCGGCGTGATCCGGCGCATCGGTGCGGTGCCCAATCACTACCGGCTCGGCCTGCGCGGCAACGGCATGACGGTGTGGGACGTACCGGATGAGCGGATCGACGAACTCGGCGCGCGCATCGGCGCGCTCGATTTCGTCAGTCATTGCTACCAGCGGCCGCGCCAGGACGGCATCTGGCCCTACAACCTGTTCGCGATGGTGCACGGCCGCGACCGCGCCGAGGTACTGGCGAAGAGCGAACTGCTGGCGTCGCTGCTCGGTGGCGACTGCCGTGCGCACGACGTGCTGTTCAGCAGCGCCGTGCTGAAGAAGACCGGCCTGCGCGTCGCGGCCTGACGTCGCGGCCAGACGTCGCGGCCAGAGGAGGAGAGACCATGTTCCGCGTCACCCGATACATGCAGGCCCTGGCGAACCCGGATCGCCCCATGCGGCGTCCGCAGGTCGCCGCGCCCACCGGTCCGGTGGTGATCTGGAATCTGGTGCGGCGCTGCAACCTGACCTGCAAGCATTGCTACGCCACCTCGGCCGATCGCGATTTCCCCGGCGAACTGAGCACCGACGAGGTCTACGGTGTGATGGACGATCTGCGCGCCTACGGCGTGCCGGTGCTCATCCTGTCGGGTGGCGAGCCGCTGCTCAGGCCCGACATCTTCGACATTTCGCGCCGCGCCAAGGCGATGGGCTTCTACGTCGGCCTGTCGAGCAACGGCACGCTGATTGACGAGCGCAACATCGAGACCATCGCCGACGTCGGCTACGACTACGTCGGCATCAGCCTCGACGGCATGCACGAGACCCACGACCGCTTCCGTCGCCGCGCAGGCGCCTTCGACGAGGCCCTGCGCGGCATCCGCCTGTGCCGCGAGGCCGGCATCAAGGTCGGCATGCGCTTCACGCTGACCGGCGACAACGCACAGGATTTCCCGGCCCTGCTGGACCTGATGGATGCCGAGGGCATCGACAAGTTCTATCTCTCGCACCTCAACTACGCCGGACGCGGCAACCGCCACCGTGCCGACGATGCGCACTTCCGCATCACGCGCGAGGCGATGGATCGCCTGTTCGCCACCTGCTGGGAACACATCCGGCGTGGCGAACCGAAGGAGTTCGTCACCGGCAACAACGACGCCGACGGCGTCTATCTCCTGCACTGGGCACGCAGATGGCTGCCCGGCAACGAGGAACGGCTGCGCGCGATGCTGACGCGCTGGGGCGGCAACGCCTCGGGCGTCAACATCGCCAACATCGACAATCTCGGCAACGTGCATCCCGATACCATGTGGTGGGACTACACGCTCGGCAACCTGCGGGAACGACCGTTCTCCGCTATATGGGAGGACACCAGCGATCCGCTCATGGCAGGTCTGAAGCAGAAACACCGGCCCGTGCTCGGGCGCTGTGCCGCATGCTCGGAACGCGCGATCTGCGGCGGCAACAGCCGCACGCGCGCCTGGCAGTTGACCGGCAATCCCTGGTCGGAGGATCCGGGCTGTTATCTCACTGACGAGGAAATCGGCGTCACCGGACTGCCGGAACGCATTCCCGTCACGCCGTACCGGCGCGGCGCGCGCAAACCGCTGGAATCGATCCCCGTCGACGTCGAGGTCACATGAACATCCAGCGCATTACCTTCCTTTTCCTGCTCGTCCTTGCGAATGGCGTCGCATGGGCGGACGCGCCCGACGTCACCGGCGAGTTGTATCGGCAGCACTGCGCGAGCTGTCACGGCCCGGCGCGTCTCGGCGGCATGGGACCGGCGCTGCTGCCCGAGAACCTGCAACGTCTCAAGCCGAAGCAGGCGGGCGAGGTCGTCGCGAAAGGCA
>JAQVJI010000243.1 GCA_028695255.1 Chromatiales bacterium
TGCAGTTCCATCCGGAGTCGATCCTGACCCGTCACGGCCACGCGCTGCTCGCCAACTTTCTCGCCATCCAGGGCGGCCGGCGCTGACGTTGCGGTGAGCCACCGTCACGTAACGCCGCTCAGGATGTCGTTCCTGGTCGCGGCGATGACCTGGATCGCACCGTTCTCGCTGTCGACCTACCTGCCGTCGTTTCCCGACATCCAGGCCTCGCTCGGCGCGAGCGAGCTCGACATGCAGCACAGCCTGAGCTACTACCTGTGGGCCTTCGCGGCGATGACGCTGGTCTACGGCCCGCTGTCGGACGCCCACGGGCGCCGACCGGTGGTGTTGTGGGCCTTCTGTGCGTACGCGATCGCTTCCATCGTCTGCGCGCTGGCGGGGAGCATCGAGATGTTTCTGCTCGGGCGCGCCGGACAGGGCATGGCGGCCGCGGCCGGTCTCGTCATCGGTCGTGCGGCCCTGCGCGACGTCTTCGGCGGAGCACAGGCGCGCAGGGTGATGTCGACGGTGATGCTGATCTTCGCCGGCGGTCCCGCGGTCGCGCCGATCATCGGCGGCGTATTGCAGGACTGGTTCGGCTGGCGGCCGGTGTTCTGGTTTCTTGCGGCATTCGGCATCGTGGTCTGGCTCATCGTATTCCTGCGTCTGCCCGAGACGCTGCCGCCGGTGGCCCGGGTGCGCGTGCCGCTTTCGCGTGTCGGTCACGTATACCGGGATGCGCTCACGCGCGGCCGCTTCCTGGCGCTGGTCGTGATGACGGGCTTCAATTTCGGCGGGATGTTTCTCTACATCGCGGCCTCGCCGTTCGTGCTGTACCGGCATCTCGGCTTCGAGGCGACCGAGTTCTGGCGTCTGTTCGTGCCGCTCATGTGCGGCATCGTGCTCGGCGCCTGGTCGTCGGGTCGTCTCGCCGAGCGCATCGAGCCGCGGCAGGCGGTACGCATTGGTTACGGCGTGATGGCCTTCGGCATCGCGCTCAACCTGATGCAGGCCTGGTGGCTGGAACCGACCAGCTTCAACGTCATCGCGCCGGTGGCCGTATATGCGGCCGGCATGTCTTTCGCGGTACCGAACCTGAGCCTGATGGCACTCGACTGCTTTCCTTGCCAGCGCGGCATGGCCTCGGCGGTGATGAGCGCGTTCCAGCTCGGTTCGAACGGCGTCATCGCCGGCTTCATCGTCGCCTGGGCGGCGCAGGCCCTGCCGCGTCTGGCGCTGGTCGATGCCATGCTGTTCGCGACCTCGCTGATGCTTTGGCTGTGGTTTGCGCGCCGCGGCGACCGTGGCCACGCGACCGCCTCGCCTTGACCGCACTCCCTGCTGCCGACAGAATCGCAACTCCCCAGATTTCAGGCAGGACACGTCATGGACATGCAGGCAGCCATCCGCGCCGTCACCGAGCGCCTCGATCTCTCCGACGCGGAGATGACGGCGGTGATGCGTCTCATCATGACCGGCGAGGCGACGCCGGCACAGATCGGCGGTTTCCTGGTCGGCCTGCGCATGAAGGGCGAGACGGTGGACGAAGTGGCCGCCGCCGCGCGCGTGATGCGCGAACTGGCCGAGCGCGTCGAGGTCGGCGGCGAACACCTGATCGACACCTGCGGCACGGGCGGCGACGCCGCCGGTACCTTCAACATCTCCACCGCCTGCGCGCTGGTCGCCGCCGCTGCCGGCGCGCGCGTGGCGAAACACGGCAACCGTTCGGTGTCCGGCAAGACCGGCAGCGCCGACGTGCTGGAAGCGGCCGGCGTCAGGCTCGATCTCGCGCCGGAGCAGGTGGGTCGCTGCATCGAGGAAGTGGGTGTCGGTTTCCTGTTCGCACCGCGCCATCACGGCGCAATGAAACACGCCATCGGACCGCGCCGCGAGATGGGCGTGCGCACGCTCTTCAACGTGCTCGGCCCGCTCACCAATCCCGCTTCGGCACCGAATCAACTGCTCGGCGTGTTCAGCAACCGCTGGCTGGAACCGCTGGCCGAGGTGCTCGGTCGTCTCGGCAGTCGGCACGTGATGGTGGTGCATGCCGAGGATGGCCTGGACGAGATCAGCATCGGCGCGCCGACGCGCGTCGCCGAACTGCGCGACGGCGTCGTGCGCAGTCATCTCATCGCGCCGGAGGACTTCGGCCTCGAACGTGCGCCGCTCGATGCCGTGCGCGTCGACAGCCCCGAGGCCAGCCTGCGCATGATCCGCGACGTGTTGGACGGCGCGCCGGGACCGGCGCGCGACATCGTGCTGCTCAATGCGGGCGCGGCGATCCGCGTGGCGGGGCTCGCGGCGACGCTGGAAGGCGGCATCGATCGCGCCCGCGGGGCGATCGACGGCGGTGATGCCGCCGCGAAGCTCGATGCACTGGTGCGCTTCACGCAGTCGATCTGAACGTCTTACAGCTCACGAGCACCCGCCATGACCGACGTACCAGACATCCTGAAGAAGATCCTCACCCGCAAGCGCGAGGAGATCGTCGAGCGCGGCGCGCGCACGCCGCAGGCGGAACTCCTGCGCTTCATCGACGCGGCACCGGCCGTGCGTCCGTTCCTGGGCGCGATCGAGCACCGGCTGCGCGCAGGCCGGGCGGCGGTGATCGCCGAGGTCAAGAAGGCGAGCCCGAGCAAGGGCGTGCTGCGCGAGAACTTCGATCCGGCGGCAATCGCCAAGAGCTATGAACGCGGCGGCGCGACCTGTCTGTCGGTGCTCACCGACCGTGACTTCTTCCAGGGCAGCGAGGCCTATCTCGAAGATGCGCGCGCCGCCTGTGCTCTGCCGGTGTTGCGCAAGGACTTCATCATCGACCCGTATCAGGTCTACGAGGCGCGCGTGATGGGCGCGGACTGCGTGCTGTTGATCGTCGCCGCGCTCGATGATGCGCGGATGCGCGATCTGCTGACGCTCACGCACGAACTCGGCATGAACGCTCTGGTCGAGGTGCACGACCGCGCCGAACTCGACCGCGCGCTCAGGCTCGACTGCGCGCTCGTCGGCATCAACAACCGCGACCTGCGGACCTTCGAGATGCGGCTCGAAACCACGCTCGAACTGCTCGGTGCGATCCCGCCCGACCGCGTGGTTGTAACGGAAAGCGGCATCCACACCCCGGTCGACGTCGCGCGCATGCGCGATGCCGGCGTGCATGCCTTCCTGGTCGGTGAGGCCTTCATGAAGGCGGACGATCCCGGCGCGCGG
>JAQVJI010000063.1 GCA_028695255.1 Chromatiales bacterium
GGCAAAGGCTACGCCGCCTTGATCGGAATGACCTTCTTCGCCACGTCCTCGTATTCGGCGATCTGGTCGAAGTTCAGGTAGCGGTAGATGTCCGCCGCCATCGGCTGCAAGCCCTTCACCGCTTCCATGTATTCGGCGACGGTCGGGATCTTGCCCATCATCGCCGCCACGGCCGCGAGTTCCGCCGACGACAAGTACACGTTCGCGCCCTTGCCCAGACGA
The DNA here is from genome assembly GCA_028695255.1 of Chromatiales bacterium. Lineage (GTDB taxonomy): Bacteria > Pseudomonadota > Gammaproteobacteria > Ectothiorhodospirales > Ectothiorhodospiraceae > JAQVJI01. The sequence goes on from JAQVJI010000063.1 coordinate 223, forward strand.
TTGGGGAAGTTGCGGGTGGAGGTGGAGACCACCGTGGCGTTGTCCGCCACGCGCGCCTGGTTGCCCATGCACAGCGAGCAGCCGGGCATTTCCGTTCGTGCGCCGGCCTTGCCGAAGATGCCGTAGTAGCCCTCTTCGGTGAGCTGGTGCATGTCCATTTTGGTCGGCGGGGCGATCCACAGTTTGGTCGGGACGTTGGCGACCTTCTCCAGCACCTTGCCGGCGGCGCGGTAGTGGCCGATGTTGGTCATGCAACTGCCGATGAACACTTCGTCGATCTTCACGCCGGCGACCTCGGAGAGCGGTTTCACGTCGTCCGGGTCGTTGGGGCAGGCGAGCAGCGGTTCCCTGATCTCGCTGAGGTCGATCTCGATCACCGCGGCGTATTCGGCGTCGGCGTCGGCTTCGAGCAATTGCGGATCGGCGATCCACGCCTGCATCGCCTCGATGCGGCGGCCGAGCGTGCGCTTGTCCTCGTAGCCGCTGGCGATCATCCACTTGAGCAGCGTGATGTTGCTGCGCAGGTATTCGATGATCGGTTCCTTGTTCAGGCGCACGGTGCAGGCGGCGGCGGAGCGCTCGGCGCTGGCATCGCTGAGTTCGAAGGCCTGTTCCACCTTGAGGTCGGGCAGGCCCTCGATTTCGAGGATGCGGCCGTTGAAGACATTCTTCTTGCCGGCCTTCGCCACCGTGAGCAGGCCCTGCTGGATCGCGACGTAGGGAATCGCGTTGACGAGATCGCGCAGCGTGATGCCGGGCTGCATCTGGCCCTTGAAGCGCACGAGCACGGATTCGGGCATGTCGAGCGGCGTGACGCCGAGCGCGGCGCCGAAGGCGACGAGGCCGGAGCCGGCGGGGAAGGAGATGCCGATCGGGAAGCGCGTGTGCGAATCGCCGCCGGTGCCGACGGTGTCGGGCAGCAGCATGCGGTTGAGCCAGGAGTGGATGACGCCGTCGCCCGGCCGCAGGCTGACGCCGCCGCGCGTGGTCATGAACTCGGGCAGTGAGTGGTGCAGCTTCACGTCCACCGGCTTCGGATAGGCGGCGGTGTGGCAGAAGGACTGCATGACGAGGTCGGCCGAGAAGCCGAGGCAGGCGAGTTCCTTCAGCTCGTCGCGTGTCATCGCGCCGGTCGTGTCCTGCGAGCCGACGGTGGTCATGCGCGGTTCGCAATAGGTGCCGGGGCGGATGCCCTCGACGCCGCAGGCGCGGCCGACCATCTTCTGCGCCAGCGTGTAGCCCTTGCCGGTGTCCGTCGGCGCGACCGGGCGCGTGAACAGATCGGAGGGCGCAAGGCCCAGTGCCTCGCGCGTCTTGTCGGTGAGCGAACGGCCGATGATGAGCGGGATGCGACCGCCGGCGCGTACTTCGTCGGCGATGGTGGTCGGCTTGAGTTCGAAGGTGGAGACGACTTCGCCCTTGTCGTTCACGATCCGGCCTTCATACGGCTTGATGGTGATGACGTCGCCGGTGTTGAGCTTGGAGACGTCGCACTCGATGGGCAGCGCGCCGGAGTCCTCGGCGGTGTTGAAGAAGATCGGCGCGATCTTGCCGCCCAGGATCACGCCGCCCTGGCGCTTGTTGGGCACGTAGGGGATGTCCTCGCCCATGTGCCAGAGCACGGAGTTGATGGCGGACTTGCGCGAGGAGCCGGTGCCGACCACGTCGCCGACGAAGGCCAGCGGGCGGCCTTCCTTTTTCAGCTTCTCGATGGTCTCCAGGCCCTCGGGCATCTTGGAGACCAGCATCGCCTGGGCGTGCAGCGGGATGTCCGGACGGCTCCAGGCCTCGGAGGCGGGCGAGAAGTCGTCGGTGTTGGTCTCGCCCGGGACCTTGAACACGGTCAGCGTGATGGCATTGGGCAGAGCAGGGCGGTTGGTGAACCACTCTGCCTCGGCCCAGGCATCGACCACCTGCTTGGCCCAGTTGTTGGTCTTCGCCTTGTGGATGACGTCGTGATAGGCATCGAACACCAGCAGCGTCTTCGACAGCGCCTGCGCGGCGATGGGGGCCATGTCGGCGTCGTCCAGCAGTTCGACCAGCGAACGCACGTTGTAGCCGCCGAGCATGGTGCCGAGCAGTTCGGTGGCGTGCCTGCGATCGATGACCGGACTCGTCGCCTCGCCCTTGGCGAGCGCGGTGAGGAAGCCGGCCTTCACGTAGGCGGCGTCGTCCACGCCCGGCGGCACGCGATGCGTCAGCAGATCGGCGAGAAGCCGCTCCTCGCCCTTGGGCGGGTTCTTCAGCAGTTCGACCAGGTCCGCGACCTGCTGGGCGTTGAGGGCCAGCGGCGGCAGATGCTGCGCGGCGCGTTCGGCGACGTGGTTTCGGTATTCTTCAAGCATGCTGGTCATGGGGTTTGCGCGTATTCAATGGATGGGTTGGATGCGCCGGGACGCGTTCTGCCCAATAAGACAAACATTGGTCCCGCCTGTCAATCATCCCCGGCATCGAAGGGGCCATCGGCAGTTGTAGTATCCTTGTGCGCATTTTTGCGGGGAGCCACCCTTGACCGACAACTTCGAACGGCGCTTGAAGGCCCTGGCGCAGGCGGCGCCCGAGGCATTGCGCGGCGGCCGCATGGGCCTGGAGAAGGAAACCCTGCGCGTCGGCACCTGTGGCGCCATCGCCCAGACCCCGCATCCGCCGGCGCTCGGTTCGGCGCTCACGCATCCCTGGATCACCACCGACTATTCCGAGGCGCTGCTCGAACTCATCACGCCGCCGTTCGGCGAGCCGGACGACGCGCTGCATTTCCTGCGCGAATTACAGGCCTTCGTCTATCCGCGCCTCGGCGACGAACTCATGTGGGCCACCAGCATGCCCTGCGTGGTGGCCGGCGAGGAGAAGATTCCCGTCGCGCGCTACGGCGATTCGAACGCCGGACGCATGAAGACGCTCTACCGCATCGGCCTCGGTCATCGCTACGGCCGCGTCATGCAGGTGATCGCCGGCGTGCATTTCAACTACTCGCTGCCGGAGGCCTTCTGGCCGCTGTTCGCGGAGATCGAGGGCCGGATCGAGGGCGATGGGCGTCCGCTGCGCGCGGTGAGCGACGACGCCTACTTCGGCATGATCCGCAACCTGCAACGCCTGGGCTGGCTGGTGCCGTATCTGTTCGGCGCCTCGCCCGCGGTGTGCAAGTCCTTCTTCGGCGGGCATCCGTCCGCGATGCCCGAATTCAACGAGAACACCTATTACGAGCCCTACGGCACCTCGCTGCGCATGAGCGACATCGGCTATCAGAACCGCAAGGAGGCGGAGACCGGCGTGCACGTCTGCTATGACGGGCTCGACAGCTACGTCGCCAGTCTGCGCGAGGCGATCCGCACGCCATCGCCGATCTATCAGGCGATCGGCGTCAAGGTCGGCGACGAATGGCGACAGCTCAACGCCAACATCCTCCAGATCGAGAACGAGTACTACAGCACCATCCGCCCCAAACAGGTGCTGGACCTGATGGAAAAGCCGAGCGAGGCGTTGCAAGGCCGCGGCGTGCGTTACGTGGAACTGCGTTCGCTCGACGTCAACGCCTTCGATCCGCTCGGCGTCAACGAAGAGCAGTTGCGTTTTCTGGAGGCCTTCCTCGTTTATTGCCTGCTGACCGACAGCCCAAGCGTAAGCAGCGGCGAACGCGAGGAGATCGACGCCAATCAACTCACCGCCGCACGTCGCGGCCGTGCGCCGGGCGTGGCGCTGCGACGCGACGCTGTCGCGGTCGGGCTCAAGGAATGGGCCTGCGAGGTGCTCGATCGCATGCAGGGCGTGTGCGAGCTGCTGGACCGCGATGTGCGCAACGGACCCTATGCGGCGGCGCTCGCCGCGCAGCGCGCCAAGGCCGAGGACCCGGAACTCACGCCCTCGGCGCGCATGCTGCGCGAGATGTCGGAGACCGAAGAGGGTTTCCACGAATTCGCCTGGCGCATGTCGCAGAAGCACCAGCGCTATTTCGAAAAGATCCGGCTCGATCCGGCGCGCGAGCGCGAACTGGAGATCGAGGCCGCCGAGTCGCTGGAGCGCCAGCGCGAGATGGAGGCGGCGGACGATGTGTCGTTCGACGATTATCTCGCGCGGTACTTCGGCTGAGACACACGAAACGCCGTCCGTTACGCAGTCTGGCGTAGGGTGGGTTGAGGAACGAAACCCACGCGGGTGCGTCTGGATACCACGACCGCGTGGGCATGCTGCGCTTGCCCACGCTACAAGCTGAGGCACGCGAAGCGCGTCAGCGCTACCTGACGTGATGCTGTTCCTCGTGCGTCGATTCACTGCGTTCACGCATCCATGCGAATGCCTCGCCGGCGGGCAGCGGCGGACTGAGCAGATAACCCTGGATCGTTTCGCAGCCGCGTTCGCGCAGGAAGGCGAATTGATCGTGCGTCTCCACGCCCTCCGCCACCACCGACAGACGCAGCGTGTGCGAGAGCGCGATGACGGCCTCGGCGATGGCGGCGGCGTCGTGACACGAGGTCGCGTCGGCGACGAAGGAGCGGTCGATCTTGAGACTGTTCACCGGCAGGCGCGACAGGTAACTGAGCGACGAATAGCCGGTGCCGAAGTCGTCGATCGACACCTTCACGCCCAGCCGCTTGAGACCGTCCAGCGTGCGTACCGCGTTGTCCATGTCCTCGATCAGCAGGCTCTCCGTGATCTCCAGTTCCAGGCACTCCGGCGCGAGTCCGGTTTCCTTCAGGATGGCGGCGACGGTGTGCGGCAGGTCCTGGTTGCGGAACTGGCGCGACGACAGGTTCACGCTCATGCGCATCGCCGGCAGGCCGTCGTTCTGCCATTGCCGCGCCTGTCGGCAGGCGGTGCGCAGCACCCATTCGCCGAGTGCGCCGATCAGGCCGGTCTCCTCGGCGACGGGGATGAATTCCAGCGGCGGGATCATGCCGCGTTCGGGATGGCGCCAGCGCAACAGCGCCTCGACGCCGGTGAGCCGGTTGGCGAGCACGTCGAGCTGCGGCTGATAATGCAGTTCGAGTTCGTCGCGTTCGAGCGCCGCGTGCAGGCTGTTCTCGATGTCGAGCCGGCGCATCGCGAACGCCTTCATGTCGCTGGTGTAGTACTGATAGCCGTTGCCGCCCTGGGCCTTGGCGCGGTACATCGCCGAGTCGGCGTGCTTGATCAGGCTGTCGATGTCGGTGTCGTCGAGCGAATAGAGGCTGATGCCGACGCTGGCGGTGGTGAACAATGCGTGCTCGTCGACGTGGAAGGGTTTGGCCAGCGTGTCGACGAGTTTCTGTGCGATGGCGGCCGCCACGTCGGTGTGCGTCAGTCCTTCCAGCACCAGCACGAACTCGTCGCCGCCGAAGCGCGCGACGGTGTCGCCTTCGCGCACGCAGTCGCGGATGCGCGCGGCCGCGAGCTTGAGCAGGCGGTCGCCGATCTGGTGGCCGAGACTGTCGTTGATGGTCTTGAAACGGTCGAGGTCGAGGAACATCAGCGCCACCAGGCGCCCGCTGCGTTCGGCCTGCGCGATGGCGTGCTCCAGCCGGTCGCGGAACAGCGTGCGGTTGGGCAGTTCGGTCAGCGGATCGTAGTTGGCGAGCCAGAACAGTTGCCGCTCGCGCTGTTTGCGTTCGGTGATGTCCTGAATGGTGCCGTTCAGCGACAGTGCGAGGCCGGCGGGACTCGACGCCACCTCGCCCTCGACCAGGATCTCGAGCTCGGTGCCGTCGGCCCGCCGGATGCGCAGTTCGCTGCAAAACGGCAGGCCGCTGTGCAGGGCGGTCTCCATCGCGTTCTGGATCGCCTCGCGATCGTCGGGATGCACGAGATCGAGGAAGCTCCGGTACAGCGGCGGATGCCGCGTACGTTGCAGGCCGAAGATGCGATACAGCTCGTCCGACCAGTGCAGGCGGCCGCTTTCGACGTTCCAGTCCCAGTGGCCGAGACGCGCGATGCGCTGCGCGTCGGCCAGCCGTTGTTCGCTCGCGCGCAGGGCCTGTTCGGTGCGGATGCGCGTGTCGATCTCGGCGCGCAGTTGATCGACGGTGCGCGAGAGGTGCGCGGTGCGGTCATGCACGCGCTCTTCCAGCCGCAGGTGCGCCTCGCGCAATGCGCGCTCGGCGGCCCTGGCGTCGCCTACGTCGCGCAGGATGCCGGTGAACCAGCGGCCCTGCGGCGTGCTCACTTCGCCGATCGACAGGTGGATATGGAGCGTGCTGCCGTCGCGATGGCGGCCTTCGACCTCGCGCCCGATGCCGATGATGCGGCCCGCGCCGCCGCCGAGGTAGCGCGCCACGTGCGTGTCGTGGGCGTCGCGATCCGGGCCTTGCATGAGCATGCCGACGTTGCGTCCGAGCATGTCCTCGGGTGCATGGCCGAAGATGCGCGCCGCCGCCGGGTTGACGCGGTGCATGATGCCGCGCTCGTCCATCAGGATCACGCCGTCCACCATGGCGTTCAGGACCGCCTCCAGCATGTCGTGGTCGAGGGCGTCGTCGTGCCGGCTGGCGATGTCGGGCGGGGATGGTGGCGTGGGCACGAACTCACCTCGATCGGATATGCGCGTCGGTCGATCCGTGACGGCTGGGCCGAATCGGCGGGAAATCCGTGGCCTCATCGCAATTATGTCGATTAAATCACATAATCAAGAGCGAATACCATAGCCACCTTCCAGGATATCCGCCTTGCCGGCGGCCGTACGCTGGGCTACCGTCGACCGGGTCTGACGGAGAAAGACATATGCGGTGTTGGCTGCGGAATCTGATGTGGTGCGCGATGCTGGGCCTGGCCGGCATGCCTGCGTTCGCGCTGGAGCGCGTGACGTTGTCGGTCGGCGAGCTGCGCGGCCCGGACTGGCAGTTGCGGGCCGTGGCGCTGGACGTCACGGTCGCCGCGGACGACGCACTCGGCCTGTCCCTGCGCGCGGTCGCCGTCGAACTGCCGGGCGGGGCGGGCAACATCGAGACGCTCGAACTGAACTGCCCGACGCTGGTCGTCGGCGACGGTCTTGCCTGTGCGGACGCGCATCTGCGCCTGGACTATCCGGGCGTCGATGCCGCGCCGATTCCCTTCGAATTCGCCATGACCGGCCTGCGCGATCTGCGCTTCGCCATGCCGCCGTTCGGCATCGCCGACGGCACGCTTGCGCTCGCCGCCGCCGGCCATCCCGATCGCATCGAGGCCACGGCGACGCTGCGCCATCTGCGGCCGGATGCACTGACGGGCGGATTGGCGGCGATGCTCGCCGACAGCGGGATATCGGCGGCCGGACCGGTCGACGCCGGCGTCACGGCGGTGCTCGGTTTCGACGGCGGTCGCTCGTTGCGCCTCGATGCGACCACGCCGGGGCTGGACTTCAGCGATGCGAGCGGTCTGCGCGCGGCGGAAAAACTCGTCTTCGATCTCGGCGTCCAGGCCACGCAGGCGGCGGGCGTCTGGCGTCTGGAATCGCGCCTGCGCCTGCGCGGCGGTGCCTTGTACGTCGACCCGGTGTTCCTCGAAGTTCCCGCAGCCGGCATCACCTTGGAAACGGTCGCGCGCTGGGACGAGGCACGCCGCGATCTGCGCGTCGACCGTCTGCGTCTGCGGCATCCCGAGGTGCTGGATGCGCAGCTCAGCGCGGCCATGACGGTCGACCCGGCCGCACCTGCCGATGCGGTCCTGCACACGGCCACCGTCAAGGTCGACGACGGCCGTCTGGCCGGTCTGTACGGCAGCTATCTGCAACCCTTCCTGATCGGTTCCGCGCTCGACGACCTCGAAGCGGTGGGACGCCTGAGCGCCGAACTGCGTCTGGAAGGCGGACAGCCGTCGGCGTTGCGCGTCGCGCTGAACGAGGTCTACATGGACGATCGCAAGGGGCGTTTCGGCCTCTACGGCATGAACGCCGATCTCGACTGGCAACGACGCGGTGCGGACACGCATTCGACCCTGCGCTGGCAGGGCGGGCACGTCCATCGCATCACGCTCGGCGCCACCGAGATGCGGCTCGACGGCCGCGGCGACGTCATGCGCCTGGCCGAAGAAACGCGTCTGCCGGTGCTGGACGGCGCCCTGCTGCTGCACGAGCTGGAGGTCACGGGCCTGCCGAGCGGGCCGATGCGCATGCACTTCGACGGCAGTCTCACACCGCTCGGCATGGAGGCGCTCACCACCGCACTCGGCTGGCCGGTGATGTCGGGCACGCTGGCCGGCGTGATACCGGCCGTGAGCTACGCCGACGGCGTGCTGACGGTCGGCGGCAAGCTGCTGGTGCGCGCCTTCGACGGCGTGCTGACGGTCGGCGGTCTGCGCATGGAGGATCCGTTCGGCGTGCCGGTGCTGGCGGCCGACGTCGAACTCAAGGGATTGGATCTCGAAGCGGTCACGCGCACCTTCGAGTTCGGTCGCATCGAAGGTCGCATGGACGGCCACATCCGCGATCTGCTGCTGGTCGGTTGGCAACCGGCGCGCTTCGAGGCCTGGTTCGGCACGCCGGAAGGCGATCGTTCGCGCCGGCGCATCAGTCAGCGCGCGGTCGACAATCTGACCAGCGTCGGCGGCGGCGTGGGCGGCGCGCTCTCGACCGGCTTCCTGCGCTTCTTCGAGGACTTCTCCTACGGCCAGCTCGGTTTGTCCTGCCGGCTGGTCGGCGACGTCTGCGAAATGGACGGCGTGGCACCCGCCAGCAACGGCTACTATATTGTGCAGGGCGCCGGTCTGCCGCGGATCGACGTGGTTGGCTTCACGCGCCAGGTGGCGTGGAAGGACCTCGTCAACCGCCTGAAGAACATCCGCCTCGACGAGACCGGCGGCCCGGTGATCCAGTGACGGAATTTCCCGCCGCGCGTACGATCTGATAGGAATGCCGGAACGGCCAGACTCGGAATTGTTATTGCCCACTAATGACCCACTCATGACCAGGAGCCTTCCCATGACCCTCACGATGAGAACCCTTTTCCTTGCCGCCCTGCTGGCCTTTCTGAGCGCCTGCGTGACGGTGAACATCTACTTCCCGGCCGCCGCCGCCGAGGATGCCGCGCGCACCATCGTGCGCGACGTGCTCGGTCCGCAGTCCGGCGGCGAGGCCGCACCGGCACCCGCGCCCGAGAAGGGTTCGATGCTCGAACCGCAGCGCCTCATGCATCTGGCCGGCGTCGTGCTGCACGCGATCGTCCCGGCCGCGCAGGCGCAGCAGGCCGACATCAACATCAACACGCCGGCCATCGGCGCCATCCGCCAGTCGCTGCGCGGTCGTGCCGGCCAGCTCGAAGCGCACTTCAAGAGCGGCGCGCTCGGTCTCACGCGCGACGGCCAGGTCGCGGTGCGCGCGCTGGACGCGGTGTCGCTCAAGGACCGTAACGCGGTGCAGAAGCTCGTCGCCGACGAGAACAAGGACCGCAACGCGCTGTATCGTGAGATCGCGCGCGCCAACGGCCATCCCGAGTGGGAGCAGAACATCCGCGACACCTTCGCCCGCGTGTGGGTGGAGGAGGCGCCGCGCGGCTACTGGCATCAGGATGCCGCGGGGGCCTGGAAGCAGAAGTAGGCGCGCTCCGATGACGACATCGGTGTGGCGGGATGTGCTGGCGCGCATGCCGCCGCAGCCGGTGTCGCTCGACACCTGGGACCGCAAGTATCGTCTGAGGGCACGCATCCGCATCGTCGATGGCGGTCCGGCCGACGGTACGCCCATCGACCGCGACGTCGACGACACGCTCGCCCGCGTCGCGCGCACGCTGGCCGACCTCGAAGCGCCGAGGTTGCGCGAACACTGGTACGAACGCTTCCTGTGGGCGCTGCATCGCGGCGCCATTCCCGGCGGACGCATCCTCGCCAACGCCGGTGCGGGCGAGCACAAGCCCGCCACCTCCACCATCAACTGCACCGTCTCCGGCAGCATCGGCGACTCGATGGACGACATCCTGCGCCGTCTGCACGAGGCCGGACTCACGCTCAAGAGCGGCGCCGGCATCGGCTACGAATTCTCCACCCTGCGGCCGCGCGGTGCCTGGGTCGCGGGCGCCGGCGCGCATACCTCCGGACCGCTGTCGTTCATGGACGTCTACGACGCGATGTGCCGCACCATCAGTTCGGCCGGCGACCGTCGCGGCGCGCAGATGGCGACCTTCGACGTCGGTCATCCCGACGTCGTCGATTTCATCGACGCCAAGCGCGAATCCGGACGTCTGCGCCAGTTCAACCTCTCGCTGCTCGTTACCTCGGATTTCCTGCGCGCGGTGGAGGCCGGCGCCGACTGGCCGCTCGCATTTCCGCTCACGCACGAGGAGCGAAAACGCGGCGGCTTCGATCTCGACGATCCCGCGCAGGTGATCTGGCGCCGCTGGCCGCTCACCGACGACTACATCCTGAACGCAAAAGGCGAGGTCGCCTGTCGCGTGTACACGCGCCTGCCGGCGCGCGAGCTGTGGCAGCGCGTGATGCGCGCGACCTACGAGCGTGCCGAACCCGGCTTCATCCTCGTCGATCGCATCAACGAGGAGAACAACAACTGGTTCTGCGAGACCATCCGCGCCACCAATCCCTGCGGCGAGGAACCGCTGCCGCCGTATGGCGCCTGCCTGCTCGGCTCGATCGATCTCACGCGCTTCGTCGAACGGCCGTTCCAGAAGACCGCGCGTTTCGACTGGCAGGGTTTTCGCGAGGTCGTCGCGGTGTTCACGCGCATGCTCGACGACGTGGTCGAGATCAGCGGACTGCCGCTGCCGGAGCAACGCGCGGCGCTCGAACGCACGCGCCGCCACGGCATGGGTTTTCTCGGTCTCGGCTCGGCGCTCGCGATGCTGAACCTGGTGTACGGCGAGCCGCGATCGCTGCGCTTCGCCGCGCGCGTCGCGCGCGAGCTGGCGCTCACGGGCTGGCGCACGGGCGTCGAACTCGCACAGGAAAAGGGACCGGCACCCCTGTTCGACGAGGATTTCGTCGTCGACGACGCCATGCTCGCGCTGCGGCCGGAGATGGTGCGCGATGGTTTGCGCCCCCGTCTGTACAAGGGCAGGCGCATCAAGGGGCGTGTGCTGCATGCGCGCTACAGCCGCTACATGCAGCGGCTGGCGCAGAGCGACCCCGAACTCGTGCGCGCCATCGAACGCCACGGTGCGCGTTTCACGCATCACACGGCGATCGCACCGACGGGCACGATCGCACTCGCGCTGGCCAACAACGCCTCCAACGGCATCGAACCCTCGTTCGCGCAGGTTTATATGCGCAATCTCCTGCGCGAGGGCCGCAGGACGCGCGAGGCGGTGGAAGTGACGTCGTTCGAACTGCTGGCCTATCGCGCGCTGATCGACCCCGAGGCCGCGCCCGGGCATACCGATCCCGGACATCGTCTGCCGCCCGCCTTCGTCAGCGCCGCCGACGTCAGTCCACGTGCGCATCTCGACATGCAGGCCGCGGTCCAGCCCTGGATCGACGCCGCGATTTCCAAGACCGTCAACGTCCCCGCCGACATGCCGTTCGAGACCTTTCAGGACGTCTATCTCGATGCCTGGAAACGCGGCCTCAAGGGCTGCACCACCTTCCGCTACAACCCCGAGGCCTTCCAGGGCGTGCTGCTGCGTCCGCAGGATCTCAAACGCACCCGCTATCGTTTCGAACTGGAGGACGGACGCGTGCTCGAACTCGCCGGTGACGAAACGGTGGAGTATCAGGGCGAGACCCACACCGCCGCCAACCTGTACGAGGCGCTGAAGGAAGGGCGTTTCGGACAGGCATGACGCCTCGTTCGGAAACGAACCCACCGCAGCCGTAGGTCAGATTGCGCGCCAGCGCTACCTGGCGGGCGATGCCGATGCGGATGGACGGCTCGTTATCCAAAATGGGCTAGACTTCACGTGGCGGGTGTTGGAACGGACCGAGAGGAATGGAGCCGTGAGCGAAGTCGGGTGGATCGGTTTGAGCATCCGGGGTACCTCCTGGCGGACCGTCATGTTCGTCGCGCTGGCCTATTTCACGGCCGGGTTGGCGGCGGAGCTGCTGGCGGTGCCGCCCGGCGGCCATGCGTTGCCATTGTGGCCGGCGGCTGGTCTGGCGTTGGCGGCACTGCTGGTGTGCGGCTTCAGGTGCTGGCCCGGCATCTGGATCGGCTCCTTGCTGTATTCGCTTTGGCTCGACGTTTCGCTGGCCGGTGTCACGGCCGGGGTTCTGGAATCCACCGGCGCAGTCCTGCAGGCGCTCTTCGGCGCGTGGTTGACGCGTCGTTACTTCACCATCCCCATTCCGCTTGCGCGTGAAAGCCACGTGCTGCGCTTCCTGTTTTTCGGCGGACCGGTGGCCTGCGTGGTCGCGGCATCGGTCGGCGTGCTCGTGCTGGTCGGGTTCCGTGACGTACCGCCGTCGGACGCGATGGCGCAGTGGTTCACCTGGTGGGGCGGCGACACCCTCGGCGTGCTGCTGTTCACGCCCTTGTTCCTGTTGGCATGGCCGGGCTGGCGCCGCCTCTGGGTAGGCGGCGGACCACGCGTCGCGCTGCCGCTGCTGATCATTACCGCGCTGCTGACGGGCGGTCATTTCGCACTCGATCGCCTGGAGCGGGATCGCACACGGGCGGCGGCCGAGGAGCAAATGGATGAGGTGTACCGGGCGGGAATACTGCCGTTCGCCACCGTCATCGAGTCGCTCAACGGCGTGGAGCGATTCTTCTCTTCCAGCGTCGAGGTGACGCGCCGGGAGTTCGCCAACTATGTGCGCGGCATCACTCGGCACCCCGAGGTGCTGGCCGTCGACTGGGCGCCGCGCGTGCCGCGGGAGCGGCTGTCCGCGGTGGAGGCGCTGGCCGGCGCCGAGGGGGTGGATGCCTACCGGGTGTTCGAACTGGATGCCGACGGCCAACCCGCGCCGCCAGGCGAACGCGACGACTATTTTCCGGTGTTCTATAGCGAACCGGCGGCAAGCAATGCCGTGGCACTCGGTCTCGACCACGGTTTCGAGGCGCCGCGGCGCGAGGCCATGGCGCTGGCCCGCGACCGCGGAACGGCGGCGGCCACGGCGATTACCCCGTTGCTGCGCACCGACCAGCAGGTCAATCTCGTGTTCGTGCCGGTGTATCGTCCGCACCTGAATGCCGAGCAGGCGGATGTGGCGGCGCGGCACGAGGCCTTGCTGGGGTTCGTCGTTGGCGTGCTCGACCTGCGCAGCCTGTTCGATCCATTGGTCAGCGCCGCGCGGACGCGGCGGCTCGCGCTCCGCATCACCGACGTCACGCCGGGCGACCCGCCGCAGTTGCTGCTGGACAGCTTACCCGACGGTGTCGGAGCGGATTGGAGTCGTGAGGCCGTGGTGGTGGGGCGCCTGGTTCGCCTGGAGATGTCGCCGGCGACGGATTTCCTGCGTCCCGGTGCCAGTACCGAGGCGCAGATATTCGTCGGCTTCTCGCTGCTGGCCGCGTTCCTGGCGTCGTTTGCCGCGTTGAGCGCCGCCGGCCGTGCCGCCGCGACCGAGGCCGAAGTGGCGGCGCGCACGAACGAACTGCGCGAACGCGAGCAGGATCTCGACATTACCCTGCGTTCCATCGGCGATGCGGTGCTCGCCACCGATCCGCAGGGGCGCGTCACACGCATGAATCCGATCGCGGAACACCTGACCGGCTGGCCGC
>JAQVJI010000064.1:0-12372 GCA_028695255.1 Chromatiales bacterium
GGGAGGGGAGAAGACCATGAAAGAAACCTTTTACGAGGTGATGCGCCGACAGGGCATCACCCGGCGCAGTTTCCTGAAGTATTGCAGCCTCACGGCGGCCTCGCTCGGGATGGGTCCCGGCCAGGCGATGCAGATCGCGCAGGCGCTGGAGACCAAGGAGCGCGTGCCGGTGATCTGGCTGCACGGGCTGGAGTGCACCTGCTGCACGGAGTCGTTCATCCGCGCCGGTCATCCGCTCGCCAAGGACGTCATTCTGTCGATGATCTCGCTCGACTACGACGACACGATCATGGCCGCGGCCGGGCATCAGGCCGAGGAAATCCTGAAGGAAACGCGCGAGAAGTACGACGGCCGCTACATCCTCGCGGTGGAGGGCAATCCGCCGCTGGCCGATGACGGCGTCTACTGCATTCCGGGCGGCGAGCCCTTCGTCGACAAGCTGAAGTACATGGCGGCCGGTGCGAAGGCGATCATCTCCTGGGGTTCCTGCGCCTCCTGGGGCTGCGTGCAGGCGGCGAAGCCGAATCCGACCCAGGCGACGCCGGTGCACAAGGTCATCCGCGACAAGCCGGTGATCAAGGTGCCGGGCTGTCCGCCGATCGCCGAGGTCATGACCGGCGTCATCACCTACATCGTCGCCTTCGACCGTCTGCCGGAACTCGACCGCCAGGGCCGGCCGAAGATGTTCTACAGCCAGCGCATCCACGACAAGTGCTACCGCCGTCCGCATTTCGACGCCGGCCAGTTCGTCGAGCAGTGGGACGACGAGAACGCGCGCAAGGGTTACTGCCTGTACAAGATGGGCTGCAAGGGCCCGACCACCTACAACGCCTGTTCGACCGTGCGCTGGAACGAGGGCGTGTCGTTCCCGATCCAGTCCGGCCACGGCTGCATCGGCTGTTCCGAGGACGGCTTCTGGGACAAGGGTTCGTTCTACGACCGGCTCACCAACATCCAGCAGTTCGGTGCCGAGAGCAATGCCGACAAGGTCGGCATGGCGGCCGCCGGCGTGGTGGGCACGGCGATCGCGGCGCACGCCGCAGTGAGCGTGATCAAGCGGCTGTCGACGACCTCGTCCGGCAGCGTCCCAGAAAAAAGCGATCAGGCCTAAGGTCGGAGGATTCAACTCATGAGTGTGACCACTCCCAACGGTTTCAATCTCGACGACAGCGGCCGGCGCGTGGTGGTGGACCCCGTCACCCGCATCGAGGGCCATCTGCGCATCGAGGTCAACGTCGACAACGACAACGTCATCCGCAACGCCGTCTCCACCGGCACCATGTGGCGCGGCCTGGAACTGATCCTGCGCGGGCGCGATCCGCGCGATGCCTGGGCCTTCACGCAGCGCATCTGCGGCGTCTGCACCGGCACCCACGCGCTGACCAGCGTGCGCGCGGTGGAGGATGCGCTCGGCATCCAGATCCCCGAGAACGCCAACTCCATCCGCAACATCATGCAGCTCACGCTCCAGGTGCACGACCATCTGGTGCACTTCTATCATCTGCATGCGCTCGACTGGGTGGACGTGGTGTCGGCGCTCAAGGCCGATCCGAAGGCGACCTCGGAATTGGCGCAGAGCATTTCCAACTGGCCGCTGTCCTCGCCGGGCTATTTCCGCGATCTCCAGGGGCGTCTCAAGAAGTTCGTCGAGAGCGGCCAGCTCGGCCCGTTCAAGAACGCCTACTGGGGCCATCCGGCCTACAAGCTGCCGCCGGAAGCGAACCTGATGGCGGTGGCGCATTACCTCGAAGCGCTCGACTTCCAGCGCGAGATCGTCAAGATCCACACGATCTACGGCGGCAAGAATCCGCATCCGAACTGGCTGGTGGGCGGCGCGCCGTGTTCCATCAACCTCGACGGCACGGGCGCGGTCGGCGCGGTCAACATGGAGCGCATGAATCTCGTCTCCTCGATCATCGACCGCTGCATCGAGTTCACCGAGCAGGTGTACATCCCGGACCTGCTGGCGATCGCGTCCTTCTACAAGGGCTGGCTGCACGGCGGCGGTCTGTCGTCCACCAACGTCATGTCCTACGGCGACATCCCGGAACACGCCAACGACTATTCGGCCGGCAACCTGCTGCTGCCGCGCGGCGCGATCATCAACGGCAATCTGGCCGAGGTGCACGAGGTCGACCTGCGCGATGCCGAACAGGTGCAGGAGTACGTTACCCACTCCTGGTACAAGTACGCCGACGAGAGCCGCGGCCTGCATCCCTGGGACGGCGTCACCGAGCCGAATTTCGAGCTCGGCCCGAAGGCCAAGGGTTCGAAGAAGCACATCGAGAACCTCGACGAGGGCGCCAAGTACTCCTGGCTCAAGGCGCCGCGCTGGCGCGGTCATGCGATGGAGGTCGGTCCGCTGTCGCGCTACATCATCGGTTACGCGCAGGGCAATCCGGAGTTCAAGGAACCGGTCGAGGCGGTGCTCAGGCATCTCGACGTGCCGGTCACGGCGCTGTTCTCGACCCTCGGCCGCACCGCGGCGCGCGGTCTCGAATGCCAGTGGGCGGCGCACAAGCTCAAGTACTTCCAGCAGAAGCTGATGGCGAACGTGAAGGCCGGCGACAGTTCGACCGCCAACACCGAGAAATGGGAACCTTCGAGCTGGCCGCGCGACGTCAAGGGCGTGGGCTTCACCGAGGCGCCGCGCGGTGCGCTCGCGCACTGGGTCCACATCAAGGACACCAAGATCGCCAACTACCAGTGCGTCGTGCCGACGACCTGGAACGGCAGTCCGCGCGATCCGGCCGGCAACATCGGCGCCTTCGAGGCCTCGCTGATGGATACGCCGATGGCCGATCCGCATCAGCCGCTGGAGATCCTGCGCACCATCCACAGCTTCGACCCCTGTCTCGCCTGTTCGACCCACGTCATGTCGGAAGACGGGGCCGAGATGGCCGAGATCAGGGTCCGCTGACCGGAGGAACACGCCATGAGCGAGCAAGCAGCAACTGCGGCCCACCGCACTTCGATCTACGTCTACGAGGCGCCGGTGCGCCTGTGGCACTGGATCAACGCGGCGGCCATCCTGGTGCTGGCGCTGACGGGTTGGTTCATCGGCAGCCCGCCGCCGTCGGTGCCGGGGGAGGCGAGCGACAGCTTCCTGTTCGGCTACATCCGCTTCGCCCATTTCGCGGCGGCCTACATCTTCGCCGTCGGTTTCCTGGCGCGGATCTACTGGGCCATCGTCGGCAATCACCACGCCAAGCAGATCTTCTATCTGCCGCTGTGGAGCCCGAAGTGGTGGAAGGAGGTGTTGTTCGAAATGCGCTGGTACGCGTTCATCGAGAAGGCGCCCATGAAATACGAAGGCCACAACCCGCTGGCGCATCTGACGATGTTCCTGCTGTTCACGCTGGGATCGATCTTCATGCTGCTCACGGGCTTTGCCATGTATGCCGAGGGCGCGGGCATGGATTCCTGGCAGCACGCCTGGTTCGGCTGGGTGATATCGCTGTTCGGCGACAACACCCAGAATCTGCACACGTGGCATCATGTCGGCATGTGGGTGTTCGTCGTGTTCGTGATGGTGCACGTGTACGCCGCCATCCGCGAGGACATCATGTCGCGCCAGAGCATCATCAGCACCATGATCTCGGGCGAGCGCATGTTCAAGGACGACCGGCCCTGAAGCATTCGTCCCCCTTCCCCTGGAGTGCCGCGATGATCGATGAATCCAGTGACGTCCTGATCCTCGGTATCGGCAACCTGCTGTGGGCCGACGAGGGTTTCGGCGTGCGGGCGGTGGAGGAACTGCATCGCCGCTACCGCTTCCCGCCGGGCGTCGTGTTGATGGACGGCGGCACCCAGGGGCTCTATCTGGTGCAGTACGTGCACGGCGCGCGCCGCATGCTGGTGTTCGATGCCATCGACTACGGCGAGCCGCCCGGCACGCTCAAGCTGGTGCGCGACGACGCGGTGCCGCGCTTCATGGGCGTGAAGAAGATGAGCCTGCACCAGACGGGTTTCCAGGAAGTGATCGCCGCCGCGCAACTGCTCGGGCGCATTCCCGAACAGATGGCGCTGGTCGGCGTGCAGGCCGAGGAACTCGACGATTGGGGCGGCAGCCTGCGGCCGTCGATCCGCGCCTGCATCGAACCGGCGATCGAGCGCGGTCTGGCCGTGTTGGCCGAGTGGGGCATCCAGGCCGAACTGCGCGACGAACCCCTGCCGGAAGGGGCGGGCCTGCTCCGGCACGATCTCGACATCGCCGGTTACGAACGGCGCGCCTGAACCCAGTTTCGAAAGGTGTAACCCATGTGCATTGGTATTCCCATGCAGGTGCAGACGGTCGACGGCCTGATTGCGCATTGTCGGCGGCGCGACGATGCACCGCAGGCGGCGTCCGAGACGGTCGATCTGAGCCTGGTCGGCGCGGTCGAGCCCGGCGACTGGCTGCTGGTGCATCTCGGCAGCGCGCGCGAACGCCTGACGGCCGAGGTCGCCGCGCAGGTCGGCGATGCCCTGCTGGCGCTGGAAGCGGCACTGCGCGGCGAATCGGTCGATCATCTGTTCGCCGATCTGATCGACCGCGAACCCGAACTGCCGGCATTCCTGCGCGTGGCCGCGCCCGCGCACCCGTGACCCGGCAACGTCAAACGCATCCGAGGAATTCCCCATGATCGAATCCCTGCTCGCCAACGCCTTCGCCGGCGATCTGCGCCGCCATCCCGCAAGCTTCGGCTTCGACGACGAGTCACTCGCGCGCATGACGGATGCGCGTGACGTGCTGACGCGACTGCTTGCGGTACTCGATGACCGCAATGACGCCGACAGCATCGACGTGTCCCATCTCGATGCCGACAATCGAGCCGTGCTCGACCAGATCCTGGGGCAGGGCGAGGTCGCGGCACTGATCGGCGCCGAGGACGATCCCGACGCGATCCGCGTGCAGGAGGCGGTGATGGCGGGTGTCTGGCGCGTGCACGGCGCCGGTCACGATCACATCGAGGTCGGCGGCATTCCCGCCGTGGTGCGCGAGGCCGTGCGCAAACTGCCGCGCGCGACGCCGGTGATTCCGGAATCCCTGCCCGAAGGCGCGATGAACGTGCTGCCGGTGCTGGCCGAGATCCGCGACGTGCTGGCCGATCCGGCCGTGCCGAACGGCGCGCACGAGATCAACCTGACGCTGTTGCCGATGACGCCGGTGGACCTTCAGGTGCTGGCCGATGCGCTCGGCACCGGACCGATCACCATCCTGTCGCGCGGCTACGGCAATTGCCGCGTGCAGGCGTCCGCCTGCCGCAACGTGTGGCGCCTGACCTTCTTCAATTCCGAGGACAAGATGATCCTCGACATGCTGCAAGTCGGCGACGTGCCGCAGGCCGCGCAGGCGGCGAACGAAGACATCGCCGAGGCGCCCGCGCGCCTGCGCGACATCATGGACGCGTACTTTCCGTGAGCGTGGCCGCGGGCGTGGACATGGACGTGAACGCGACCGACGTCGCGGACACCCGCTGGGAAGAGCGGCTGGCCGAACGCTTCCGCCAGATCCAGGACGAACGCATGCGCGACGTGCCGCTGCTCAACCCGGCACTGAACGTCGAGACGGTCGGTTTCACCGATACCACGGCCGGACGTCTCGGCGTACTCATTACGCCCTGGTTCATGAATCTGATCCTGAAACCGCAAGGCGATGCCGACCCGCTCGGCATGGGCGAGACCGTCACGCGCGCCTTCGCCGCCGGCGCGCTGCCGTTTACCGGCAGTGACGACGAGACGGTCGGCAGCTTCGAGATCTGTTCGCTGTTCTCGCCCATGTTCGATTTCGAGGACCAGGCGAGTGCGCGCGACATGGCGTCTTCGGTGTTGCAGGCGCTGTTGCATCCGGAACCGGAAAAGCCGGTGCTGGAGCGCGAGGTCGACCGGCGCGCGTTTCTGCGCGGCGGTTTTCTGCGGGAAGGCAGTGAGTCTGCTGGAAGGTAGGCTCCGGCTCGCGGTCGACCGGGACGGCGCGACCGTCACCGCCGTGCACATCGACAACCGGCGGCCCTTCCTCGCCGGACCGCTGTTGCGCGGCCGTCCGCTGGCGGAGGTGCCGGCACTGGTGCGCCGTTTCTACACGCTCTGCGGCGAGGCGCAATCGGTGGCGGCAGTGTCGGCGCTGGAGGCGGCGGCCGGGATCGACGCGCAGGCCGAACATCTGCGCGAGCGTGAACAGTCGGTGCAACGCGAAGTGCTGCGCGAACATTGCTGGCAGGTGCTCATCGACTGGCCGCGCGCGGCCGGCATTTCCACCGATCCGGAACTGCCGCTGCTGCTGCATCAACTGCGTTCGAACCTGGAAGCCGGGCGCGACGACGCGCTGGCGGCCCTGGTCGGCCAACACATCTTCGGTTGCGACTGCGAACGCTGGTTGGCCGGCGGCGACGTTGGTGCATGGCGGGACTGGGCGCGCGACGGCATCACCGGCACGGCACGTCTGCTGGCCGGGGTGTGGGATGAAGTGGTGGACCTGGGGCGCACGACGACGCCGTTGCTGGTCCTGCCGCAGGACGAGACGACGCGCGACGGACTGACGACGCCGCTGCGTGGCGATGCGGGTTTCGCGCGCCTGCCGCAGATCGACGGCGAGCCGCGCGAGACCGGACCGCTGGCACGCGTCGCCGGACATCCGGCGCTCGCCGCGCTGCATGCGGCGGCATCGCGAACGGCGCTGATCCGGATGCTCGCGCGGTTGGTGGAACTGGCGACGCTCGCGGTGCAGCGGCCATCGACGGTCTGGCTGCGCGCACACAACCTCGCGCCGAACGAGGGAATGGCCTTCGTCGAGACCGCGCGCGGTCTGCTGATGCACTGGGCGCTGGTATCGGAAGGTCAGGTGCGCGACTATCGCGTCGTCGCGCCGACGGAATGGAATTTCCATCCCGGCGGTGCGTGTACGCAGGGCCTGCTGGCGGGTTGCGCGGCCGTTGACGCCGCCACGCTGCGCCGGCGCATCGGACTCGTGATCGCCTCGCTCGACCCCTGCGTGCGTTGCGAGATCGAGATCGACGAGCCGCGGATGATGACGCATGCATGAGATGTCGCTGGCCGAGGGAATCCTGAACATCATGGAAGAGGCCGCCGCGCGCGAAGGCTTCGCGCGCGTGAAGTCCTTGCGGCTGGAAGTGGGGCGGCTCGCCGGCGTCGAGGTCGAGGCCTTGCGCTTCTGCTTCGACGCAGTGATCAAGGGCAGCGTCGCCGAAGGCGCGCGGCTCGACATCCTCGACGCGCCCGGCGAGGGCTGGTGCATGCAGTGTGCGAAGACCGTGCCGGTCGATGCGTTGTATGACGCCTGCCCCGATTGCGGCGGCTACCAGGTGCAGGCCACGGGCGGACTGGAAATGCGCGTGCTGGATCTGGAAGTGGAGTGAGGCTCAAGGCGTAAGGCGATATCGAACGTAGGGTCCCCTCTCCCCCAGGGAGAGGGACAGGGTGAGGGGAAAGACAAACACATTCCATTCACCTGATGCCTCACGCCAGACAACCATTGATGTGGAGGTGACGACGATGTGTACAGTCTGCGGTTGCGGTGCGGGCGAGACGCGAATCGAGGGCGAGGCCCACGGTCACGAACATGGTCACGCTCACGACCATGCTCATGAGCACGATCATGAGCATCACGATCATGGTCATCGCCACGATCATGATCATCAGCACTCGCATGGTCACGACCACGCTCACGATCATCACGATCATGGTCATGATCATCACCATGCCGACCGCCTGCACTACGGCCTCGGTCCCGCGCATGCCCATGCGCCCGGCCTGTCGCAGGCGCGCATGGTGAGGATCGAACAGGACATCCTGTCGAAGAACAACACTTACGCGGAAGCCAATCGGCGTCGCTTCGCCGAACACGGCCAGTTCGTCGTCAATCTCGTATCGAGTCCCGGTTCGGGCAAGACGACGCTGCTCACGCGCAGCATCGAGCTGCTGAAGGGCCGGCTGCCGATCGCCGTCGTCGAGGGTGATCAGCAGACCAGCAACGATGCCGAGCGCATCCGCGCCACCGGCGTGCGCGCGATCCAGGTCAACACCGGCAAGGGCTGTCACCTCGACGCGCACATGGTCGGTCACGCGCTGGAACATCTGGCACCCGTCGACGACAGCCTGCTGCTGATCGAGAACGTCGGCAATCTGGTCTGTCCGGCCGGTTTCGATCTCGGCGAGGCGCACAAGGTCGTCGTGCTGTCGGTGACCGAGGGCGAGGACAAGCCGCTCAAATACCCGGACATGTTCCATGCCGCCGCGCTCATGATCCTCAACAAGACCGATCTGTTGCCGCATCTCGACTTCGACGTCGAGGCCTGCATCGCCAATGCGCGGCGCGTGAATCCCGCGATCGAGGTCATGCAGCTCTCCGCCCGCAGCGGCGAGGGCATGCAGGCCTGGCTCGACTGGCTGGAGGCCGGCGTGCGCGCCGCGACCAGCGCGCGTCTGGGCGAGGTCGAGGCCCTGCGACGGCGCGTGGTCGAGTTGGAGGCACAATTGAAAGAGAAAACATGACTTCTCGCTGAGAACGCCGGGACGCAGGGAAAGGAACAGAACGGCAAACTGCATTGGCTTTTCCCTGCGTCCCGGCGTTCTCAGCGAGAGCAATGAAGTCGTTCTCCGTGCCCTCCGTGGCCCAATCACTCTTCCAGGAATCCAGGCACACACCCATGTCCGAAACCCTGACCCCCGCCATCGACATCGCCCGCTGCGCATTGCGCGTGCGCGGGCAGGTGCAAGGTGTCGGTTTCCGGCCCTTCGTGCATCGGCTGGCGAACGGGCTCGGTCTCAGCGGCTGGGTGCGCAACGACGCCGAGGGCGTGGCGCTGGAAGTGCAGGGTCGTGCCGAGGCCCTGCGCATCTTCCGGCATCGCCTGGAGCGCGATGCGCCACCGCTCGCGCGCATCGATGCGGTGGAGGAGCGCAGGTGCGGAGTGATCGGCAGTGAAAGCGGTTTTCGCATCGAAGCCAGTGCAGGTGGCGTTGCGGCAACCGCGATCGCGCCCGACAGCGCGGTCTGTCCCGACTGCCTGGCCGAACTGTTCGAGCCGACCGATCGCCGCTACCGCTATCCCTTCATCAACTGCACGCACTGCGGTCCGCGCTACACGCTCACGGCAAAGCTGCCCTACGACCGACCGAACACGAGCATGGCGGGCTTCGTGCAATGCTCGGCCTGCCAGCGCGAGTACGACGATCCCGCCGACCGCCGTTTTCACGCGCAGCCGAACGCCTGCCCGGTCTGCGGCCCCAGGCTGACGCTGCTCGACGCGAAGGGCCGGGTGGTCGACACGCAGGACGTGATCGCCGATGCGCTGAACCGTCTGTTGCGAGGTGAAATCCTGGCGTTGAAGGGCATCGGCGGCTTTCATCTCGTCTGCGATGCGCGCAATGCCGATGCGGTGGCGCGGCTGCGCGAGCGCAAGCAGCGCGAGGAGAAACCCTTTGCGGTGATGGTCGCCAACACGGCGTCGCTCGCCGATCTGGTGACGATCGACGACGATGCGCGGGCGTTGCTGGCAGCGCGCGAACGTCCGGTCGTGCTGGTGCCAAAACGGGGGGGTGCCGACCCCTTGCCCGGCGCCGCCCCAGGTCTCGGCTGGCTCGGCGTCATGCTGCCCTACGCGCCGCTGCACTGGCTGCTGTTCCACGAGGCCGCCGGCCGACCGGCCGGTACCGATTGGCTCGAAGCCCCGCAATCCCTGCTGCTCGTCTGCACCTCCGCCAATCCGGGCGGCGAACCGCTGGTGACGGGCAACGACGAGGCCGTGACGCGGCTTGCGGGTATCGCCGACGCCTTCGTCGTGCACGACCGCGACATCCTCGTGCGCTGCGACGACAGCGTGGCGTTCTCCGATGGCGGACGACCCGCCTTCCTGCGCCGCGCGCGCGGCTACACGCCGGCGGCGATCCGGCTCGCGCGGGGCGGTCCGTCGGTGCTCGCGCTCGGCGCGCAGCTCAAGAACACGCTCTGCGCAACGCGCGGCAGCGAGGCCTTCCTGTCCCAGCACATCGGCGATCTCGACAACGCCGCCACCTGCCGCGCGCTGGAGGAGACCGCTACGCACCTGCTGGGCGTATTGGACATTCGACCTCGCGCCGTCGCCTGCGATCTGCATCCCGACTTCCACAGCTCACGTCTGGCGGCGCGACTCGCGGACGAGTGGGCGGTGCCGCTGATCGGCGTGCAACATCATCATGCCCACATCGCCGCCGTGATGGCCGAACACGGCCTCGACGGTCCGGTGCTCGGCCTCGCGCTCGACGGCGTCGGACTCGGCAGCGACGGTGCGGCCTGGGGCGGCGAACTGCTGCGGGTCGACGTGCATGGATTCGAACGCATCGGCCATCTCGCGACCCTGCCGCTGCCGGGTGGCGACCGCGCGGCACGTGAGCCCTGGCGCATGGCGGCCGCGGTGTTGCACCGGCTCGGTCGCGGCGGCGAGATCGCCGCGCGATTCAACCAACAGGCGGCGGCATCCGGCATGCAGGAACTGTTGACGCGCGGGCTCAACTGCCCGCCCACGTCGAGCGCCGGCCGCCTGTTCGACGCCGCTGCCGGCCTGCTCGGCATCAAGCCGGTCGCGCGCTATGAAGGACAGGCGCCGATGCTGCTCGAAGGTCTCGCCGAACGTTGCGGTCCGGTCGAAGGCCTGCATGGCGGCTGGCATCTGCACGGCGGCGTGCTGGATTTCCTGCCGTTGCTCGAATGCTTGAGCAACGAGCCCGACGCGGCCTTCGGTGCGGCCCTGTTCCACGCCACGCTGATCGATGGCCTGACCACCTGGCTGCGCAGTACCGCACGCGAACGCGCTATCCTGAACGTCGCGCTGGCCGGCGGTTGCATGCTCAATCGCATCCTGAGCCGCGGCCTCGTCGCGCGCCTCGAAGCGGTCGGGCTTTCAGTCCATACGGCCCGTCTCGCGCCGCCGAACGACGGCGGCATCGCACTCGGCCAGGCCTGGGTGGCGATGCGGCGTTCCCAGCGAGAGTCATGAATTCATTCGCCATACCCTCTGTGGTCACAACCCTGGAAAGATAAACTCATGTGTCTCGCAGTCCCGGTCAAGATCACCGAAATCCTCGACAACGATCTCGCCATCGTCGACGCGGGCGGTGTGCGAAAGCAGATATCGCTCGCGCTGGTGGACGACGTTACGGTTGGCGACTACGTCATCCTGCACGTCGGTTTCGCGATCAACCGGCTCGATCCGGAGGAGGCGGAGAAGACGCTGGCGCTGTTCGCCGAGATCGGTGCGGCGCTGGAGGGTGGGGCGGCATGAAGTACGTCGACGAGTTCCGCAACGGCAAGCTCGCCAAGGGCATGGCGCGCAGCATCGCCGCCGAGGTGGAGAGCGGCCGCAGCTACAGCATCATGGAATTCTGCGGTGGGCACACGCATGCGATCTCGCGCTACGGTCTGGTCGATCTGCTGCCGTCGAACATCCGCTTCATCCACGGTCCCGGCTGTCCGGTGTGCGTGTTGCCGATCGGGCGCATCGACAATGCGATCGAACTGGCGCGTCGCGGCGTCATTCTCTGCACCTACGGCGACACGCTGCGCGTGCCGGCCTCCGAACGCATGAGCCTGATGAAGGCGAAGGCCGAGGGCGCGGACATCCGCATGGTCTATTCGAGTGCGGATGCGATCACCGTGGCACAGGAACATCCCGACCGCGAAGTGGTGTTCTTCGCCATCGGCTTCGAGACCACGACGCCGCCGACCGCGGTCGCGATCAGGCAGGCCGAGGCCTTGAACCTCGCCAACTTCAGCGTGTTCTGCAATCACGTGCTGACGCCGGCGGCGATCCAGAACATCCTCGAATCGCCCGAAGTGCGGCGGCTTGGCACGGTGCCGCTCGACGGCTTCATCGGCCCGTCGCACGTCTCGACCGTGATCGGCAGCCGTCCCTACGAGTTCTTCGCCGAGGAATACCAGAAGCCGGTGGTGATCGCGGGCTTCGAGCCGCTCGACGTCTTGCAGGCCGTGCACATGCTGGTGCGGCAGATGAACGAAGGGCGCTTCGAGGTGGAAAACCAGTTCACGCGCGCCGTCACGCGCGAGGGCAATCTCAAGGCGCAACGCCTGGTGGCGGAGGTGTTCGAGCTGCGCCCGAGCTTCGAATGGCGCGGTCTGGGCGAGGTGCCCTACAGCGCGCTGCGCATCCGTCCGCGTTATGCCGCGTTCGACGCCGAACGACGCTACGGCATCGAATACCGCTCGGTGCCCGACGCGCGCGCCTGCGAATGCGGTGCCATCCTGCGCGGCCTCAAGAAGCCGCAGGATTGCAAGGTCTTCGGCACGGTCTGCACGCCCGAGAATCCGATCGGTTCCTGCATGGTTTCGGCCGAGGGTGCGTGCAGCGCGTACTACACCTACGGGCGTTTTCGTGA
>JAQVJI010000064.1:12472-13750 GCA_028695255.1 Chromatiales bacterium
CGCGGGCAATGATGGTGCGCTGCTGGAACGGCCCGACGGCCGGCTGGTGGTGGCGACCGACAGCCACGTCGTGTCGCCGCTGTTCTTTCCGGGCGGCGACATCGGCTGTCTGTCGGTGCACGGCACGCTCAACGACGTGGCGATGATGGGTGCGCGGCCGATTGCGCTGACCGCGGGCTTCGTGCTGGAGGAGGGTTTTCCGCTCGCCGATCTCGCGCGCATCGTCGAGAGCATGGGCCATGCCGCGCGCGAGGCGGGCGTGCCGATCGTCACCGGCGACACCAAGGTGGTCGAACGCGGCAAGGGCGACGGCGTGTTCATCAACACCACGGGCATCGGCGTCGTGGCCGACGGTGTGAACCCGTCGGGCGACCGCGCTCGACCGGGCGACGTGATCCTCGTCAGCGGCACGCTCGGCGATCACGGCGTGGCCATCATGTCGGTGCGCGAACATCTTTCTTTTACCACCGGCATCCGGTCCGACACTGCGGCCTTGCACGGGCTGGTCGCCGACATGCTCGCCGTCGTGCCGGACATCCATTGCCTGCGCGATCCGACGCGCGGCGGTCTCGCGGCAACGTTGAACGAAATGGCGAAGCAGTCCGGCGTCGGCATGCTGATCCGCGAGGACGACATTCCGGTGCGCGAGGAGGTCAACGCCGCCTGCGAACTGCTGGGCCTCGACCCGCTGTACGTCGCCAACGAGGGCAAGCTGATTGCGATCTGCGCACGCGAGGACGCGGGCCGCCTGCTGGCCGTGATGCGCGCGCATCCGCTCGGCGGCGAGGCCGCGATCATCGGCGAGGTGATCGAGGACCCGCACCGGTTCGTGCAGATGGAGACGAGCTTCGGCGGCCGGCGCAACGTCGACTGGCTGGCCGGCGAACAGTTGCCGCGGATTTGCTGACGCCGAGATGCCAAAAATTGATGGCTCTCGCCGAGGACGCCGGGACGCTGGGAAAACCCATGCCGTCTCGTCTTTCCCAGCGTCCCGGCGATCTCAGCGAGAGAACGCGTAGCCCGGATGGAATGCAATGAAATCCGGGATCGGGGCGGGTGATGTCGCTGACGACCGCGGACCAGCCCCGGATTCCGCTGCGCTGCATCCGGGCTACACGTGGGAGCCGGAGTTCACTCACGGATTCTGCTGAAGAGCCTCAAAAAAAACCGGCGCCCTGTGAGGGGCGCCTGAGTGAGGGGACAACGGGGTGATCGCACACGGCCCGCTGTCTAGGACATCGGTGGAGCAGGAATCGAGGGCGATTATGCACAGCCAAT
>JAQVJI010000065.1 GCA_028695255.1 Chromatiales bacterium
CAGATTGGCTCCGGTCAGATCGGCATGGGCCAGAATGGCTGCGGTCAGATTGGCCTTGTTCAGCGTGGCCCAGGACAGTTTGGCAAAGGTCAGATCGGCCCCGTACAGATCGGCCCCGTACAGATCGGCCCCGCGCAGGTTGGCGTCGCGCAGGTAGGCCTCGGTCAAATTGGCCTCATACAGATTGGCCTTGGTCAGGTTGGTCAAAAACATAGAGGCATTCCACAGGTTTGCTCCGGCCAGTTTGGCCCCGGTCAGATTGGCCCCGCGCAGATCGGCATGGGCCAGATCGCACTTTTCGCAGTAGCGATATTGCATCGTCATCTGGAGATCGGATGCATTGGCCTGGATGCTTACATGCTGGCCGTTCACCGTTTGGTCGCCGAGTTCGTAGCGGATGAAGGCGCTCATGGGCGCGGGCTCGTCATGCGCGGCATACAGCCGCAGCCCATAGATACCGGCCGGAAGCTCAACCTCGCCGTAGCGCCGTTCGGCATCCACCACCAGATGCAGGCCGCCGCTGGTATCCCACAACTCCACGCGGGCGATGACGCCCAGATCCTGATCCTCCATGAACATCCACAGCACCGTGGGTTCCGGCCACTCGAACCAGAGTTCGTCGTAACCGACCCCGCCGGTGTCGCCCTCGACCAGGGGTCCGCCGGATGCCTCCAGGAAAAGCACCGCCGTGGCGCCCTCGGGCAACAGCGCCCCCTGGGGATTGTGGATCGGGTCATACAGTTCGGATTCGCCGTAGCCCATCTTCTGCTGGGCGACGGGTTCCGTTGTGGTCGTATCGCTGTCGTTACAGCCGACCAACAGGCCTGCGAGCAGCAGGGCGGTGAGGGAGAGTCGTACGTTCATTTCAAGCTCCGAAGGCGGGGAAAGGCATCCGTGATCAAGGTGCCATGGCCGGTTTGGGTCGAGTCTACCCAAGTTCTTACCCAAGAGTGGGCAGTCGGGGACAGATGCGGGTGGATTGAGGAACGAAACTCACGCGGTGGTTGCGCGAAACCGCGTCGTGTCGGATGCGCCGTCGGCATGGGCGGTGCACCGCATTACACTGACTACGGGGCTGGCGCCGTGCTTCACTCACATTTACCAACCGGCCCCGGTCCACAAATTCTGCCGTCAACCCAACGAGCCCGTCCAGAGTGGCATTTCGGGGTGGATCGTTCTGTTCTTCATTCCCGGCTCTGGAGCGTGGTGGTTTGTCCGAATCCCCAACGTCGATCGAGTGTAGTTGGCGACTTACCCGCGATCAAACCGCATCGTCACCGGTACACCTCGTCGTGGCTGCCGATGTCGAGCAGGAGGATGTCGCGCTCGGTGATTTGCAGGGTCAGGGTGATGCGGTAGCTGTGGGTGAGGCTGATGGCCTGGGGGCCTTGCAGCTTTCCCGTCAGTGGACGCAGGTGCAGGCCGGGTTCGAAGGGATCAGCGCGCAGTTTGTCCAGGGTCTCGGCCAGACGTGGCCGAAGGTCGGGGTGTTTGATCAGAAATTTGCGTGTGCGGCGGTCGAGGCTGGCGGTGGTGACGAGCGTCGAACTCATTCGGCGGTCTTTTCCAGGTGTTCGAGGAGCGCATCGGCGCTGTGGTGTCGCGTGAGGCGGCCGGCCCTGGCGTCTTCCAGCGATGCCTTGATACGGGTCAGCACGGCTTCTTCCTGGATTTCGAGCAGTTCGTTGTAGCGCTCTTCGGTCAGCACGACGTATTGCGGGCGGTTGTTCTTGATGATGTGCACCGGACCCTGGGTCAGTGCCTCATCCACGGCGGCCATGCCGCGGCGCTTGATTTCCTGGGCGGGAATAACGTTCATGGGCTGCCGCGGTGCTTGCCGACGCCCGGTACTCCGCCGGCGTCGTGCCGGCCAAAGCGGGGCCAAGGTTCACGCGCGTGTGGGTTAGAATGCCGCCATGACCATCCAGACCACCTTACCCGTGAAATCCCCCTACGAGCGCATCGGCGGCGAAGCGGCGGTGCGCCGTCTGGTCGATCGCTTCTACGAACTCATGGACACGCTGCCGGAGGCCTGGGAGATCCGGCGCATGCACGCCGCCGATCTGTCGGGCGCGAACGGCAAGCTCTACAAGTTCCTCACCGGCTGGCTCGGCGGGCCGCCGTTGTACGAACGGGAGAACGGACATCCGATGCTGCGCCGGCGGCATCTGCCGTTTCCGATTGGCACGCGCGAGGCCGAGCAGTGGATGCTGTGCATGCGTCAGGCGCTGGACGAGATCGTCGAGGACCGCATGCTGCGCGAACACCTGAAGATGGCCTTCCACGGCATCGCGATGCACATGCGCAATCAGGCCGAGCCGGCGGCGGCAGGCGATGGCCTGGTGCAGATTCAGGGCGCCGAGCGGCGTTGATCTCCTACAGGGGATAACTGGAAATTCATTTTTTGTCATTCCCGCGAAAGTGGGAATGACAAATTTCTGGAAGCACCCTACATCCACGCCAGATAGCCGAACGGGCCCTTCGTCAGTGCAACGCTGAAGATGTAGCCGAGCACGAGCACGGCGCCGATCCACGCCGCCAGCCGTTGACCTGCACTGCGGCCGAAGCGCAGCGCGATCATGCCGAGCCCGATGTACACCAGCAGTGCGACGAGCTTGGCGATCAGCCAGCCGGGCGGTGCGCTGCCGTAGCCGAACATGAACAGCATCGCCAGCCCGCTTGCCAGCAATACAGTATCGATGACGTGCGGCAGCGTGCGTACCGGCCGTCGTCGCAGCCACTGTGGGCGACGCCACAGCATCCAGCCGCGCAACAGGAAGCCGGCCGCCGTCAGGACCGCGCAGGTGACGTGCAGCTTGTGGAGCCAGACGATGCTCATGCGACGTTCACGGTGCGAGGCGCTGCCGCAGCGCATCCTCGTCGAGCAGTACCAGCGTGTCGCCTTCGACGCGCAGGATGTGCTCGTCGCGCAGTTGCGCCAGGATGCGCGACAGGGTCTCCGGCTTGATCGACAGGCGTGAGGCGATGGTGTGCTTGGTCGCCGCGAGCACGATGCGCCCGCTGTCGTCGGCGCCGCGCATCTCGTGCAACAGGAAGGCGCAGAAGCGGTCGGTGGCGTCGAACAGCGTGAGTTCGTCGATCTCGCGCAGCAGGCCGTGCAGGCGGCGGCTCATGTCGCCCAGCATGCGCAGCGCGAGCGGTGGTGACTCTTGCAGCAGGCCGAGAAATACGGCATTGGAAAATGCGATGACGCGGGTCGGCGCAAGCGCCTGCGCGTTGACCGGATAGCGTGCACCCTCCATGAACATCACCGCTTCGGCGAAGAGATGACCCGGCCGGATGAGTTCGACCACCTTCTCCTCGCCTGCGTGCGACAGCAGGAACAGCTTGACCATCCCTTCGCGCACGAGAAAGAAGCTGCTCGCCGGGTCGCCCTGGTCGAACAGCCGTGCGCCCTTGTCGTACTCGATCTCGCGCGAGGACGCCGCGACGCGCGCCAGTCGTTCGTCGTCGAGACTGGCGAACAGATGCACGGTCTTGAGTTCGTGAGCATCCATGGCAGTGCCTGTCTGCGGTTTCCAGGATCGTCACAGCATAGCCGCTCGCGTGCGGCAGGCAAGCACGTTCCCGGGCGGGTTGTCTGGTTACAGCGGTCGCTCGTTTTGCGGTGGCATCTGGAGATGGAAGCCTCGCTCGTGCAGGTTGGCGAGCACCTGTCGAGGGTCCTCGCGCGCCAGCCGGCGCTCCGGCGTGAGTTCGAATTCGAGCGCGAACATGGGCGTGCCGAATATCTGCATCAGCGCTTCCGGGACCTTCGAGAAGTCGTCCTTGTCGGCCAGATACAGGTAAGTATCCTGACGCCGGCCGGAGCGGTAGACGTAGCACTGCATGTCATTCTTCCAGATAGGTGTAGCCGGCGAGCCCGGCCTCCAGTTCGCCGAGCACGCGCACCTGGCGTTCGGTGCCGATGTCGGCACCGGCGACCTTGCTGCGGTAGGCGGCGAGCAGTTCGACCGGGTCGAAGTGCACGTAGCGCAGCAGTTCGTCCACCGTGTCGCCGTGTTCGCGGCCGCCCAGGCGATAGCCGTCGTCGGTCAGTTCGACGTTGACCGAATCGGTGTCGCCGAACAGGTTGTGCAGGTCGCCCAGGATCTCCTGATAGGCGCCGACCAGGAAGATGCCGAGCAGATAGTCCTGACCCGGCTGCCAGGCGTGCAGCGGCAGCGAGGAATCGATGCCCTCGTCGTCGACGTAGAGGTCGACGCGGCCGTCGGAATCGCAGGTCAGGTCCTGCAACACCGCGCGCCGCGGCGGCCGCTCGTCCAGCCGGTGCAAGGGCAGGATCGGGAACACCTGGTCGATCGCCCACACGTCCGGGATCGACTGGAACACCGAGAAATTGCAGAAATACTTGTCGGCCAGGCGTTCCTTCAGTTCCTGCATGATCTCGCCCGGCAGACGGCCGACGCCGCCCAT
This sequence comes from Chromatiales bacterium, assembly GCA_028695255.1. Lineage (GTDB taxonomy): Bacteria > Pseudomonadota > Gammaproteobacteria > Ectothiorhodospirales > Ectothiorhodospiraceae > JAQVJI01. Next base: position 4,438 of record JAQVJI010000065.1, read on the forward strand.
GCCGGAGAGCAGGCGGTGGCAGGTGGCGAAGTACAGGCGTTCGGCGCGCGCGCGCTGCGCGAGATCGAGCACGCCGTGGGCGAACATGCCCTGTGCCTCGGTGAGCCAGTGCGACGTGTCGTGATAGACCTCGGTCGGCGACAGGCCGTCGATGTTTTCGTACAGGCGCCACATGTCGCGCAGGATCTGCGGATCGTGCTCGTCCGGCGGTCCTGCGCCCTCCTCGCCGGGTGCGCGTTCGACGTCGATGACGTTGGTGATCAGCACCGCGTGGTGCGCGGTCAATGCACGCCCGGATTCGGTGAAGATCTCGGGCTGCGGTACGGCGTATTCGCGGCAGGCGTTGGCGAGCGTGCGTACGATGTTGTTGGCATATTCCTGCAACGAATAGTTGATCGAGCACAGGCTGCGCGAGCGCGTGCCCTCGTAGTCGATGCCGAGACCGCCGCCCGCGTCGACGACTTCGATCGGCGCGCCGAGCCGCCGCAGTTCGGCGTAATAGCGCGCCGCCTCGCTCATGCCGGCCTGGATGTCGCGGATGTTGGCGATCTGCGAACCCATGTGGAAATGCAGCAACTGCATGCAGTCGAGCATGCCGGCCTCGCGCAGGCGCGCAAGCAGCTTGAGGGCCTGGCTGGCGGAAAGGCCGAACTTGGCCTTCTCGCCGCCGGTGTTCTGCCACTTGCCCTTGCCGATGGAAGCGAGGCGCACGCGCATGCCGAGCAGCGGCTTGACGTCGAGGTCGCGCGCGGCCTCGATTACGCCTTCGAGTTCGGACGGCTTTTCGATCACGATGTAGATGCGATGGCCGAGCAACCGGCCGATCAGCGCCAGCCGCAGGTATTCGCGGTCCTTGTAGCCGTTGCAGACGATCACACCGCCGGGCGGCGACAGTGCGAGCACGGCCATCAGTTCCGGTTTGCTGCCGGCCTCCAGCCCGACGCGGTTGCCGGCCGCGCCCAGGATGCCCTCGACCACGGCGCGCTGCTGGTTGACCTTGATCGGATAGATCGCGGTGTAGCCGCCTGCATAGCCGATGTCGTTGCGCGCCTGATCGAAGGCCTGTGTCAGTTGCGTGACGCGGTCGCGCAGGATGTCGATGAAGCGCACCAGCACCGGCAGCGTGACGTCCTGTTCCTGCAATTTGCGGGTCAGCGTGTAGAGATCGATGCCGGCATGCGCGCCGTGGAAGTCCGCCCGCATGACCAGATGGCCGTCGGGACTGACGTCGAAATATCCGCCGGACCAGTTGCCGATGTTGTAGATCTGGCGGGCGCGGTCGAGGGTCCAGTCGGTCATGTGCGTGTGCTCGTGTTTGGCTCGTCGATGGCGGCTTGCGCGCCCATGCGGCTGCGCGGCATGATGGCCGCCCTTGTCCGGCCGCCCGTGTGGAGTGCATTGCGGCCGTATCATACCCCTTCGATAACGCCCCTGGGAGCGCCACCATGAGCCTCGACGAAAGCTGGTTTTCCGAGCCGGTGCCGGAACACGGCACGGCCTTTTCCCTCAAGATCCGCCACAAGCTGCACGAGGAACGGAGCGCGTTCCAGAAGATCGAGGTCTACGAGACCGAGACCTTCGGCAACCTGATGGTGATCGACGGCTGCACCATGGTGTCGACGCGCGACAACTTCATCTATCACGAGATGGTGTCGCACCCGGCGCTGTTCAGCCATCCGCATCCGAGGAACGTGCTCATCATCGGCGGCGGCGACTGCGGCACGCTGCGCGAGGTGCTGCGCCACGCCTGCGTCGAGACGGCGACCCAGGTCGACATCGACGAGCGCGTGACGCGCGTGTCCGAACGTTATTTCCCGGAGCTCTGCGAGTCGAACGGTGATCCGCGCGCGCAACTGCACTGGCAGGACGGCATCAAGTGGGTGAAGGAGGCAGCGCCCGGCTCCTGCGACGTCATCATCGTCGACTCCACCGATCCGGTCGGTCCGGCCGAGGGCCTGTTCTCGCTGCCCTTCTTCAAGGACGCCTTCCGTGCGCTCGCGCCCGGCGGCCTGCTGGTGCAGCAGAGCGAATCGCCGCTGCTGCACACGAAAAAGATCATCCGGCCGCTGCACGATACCTGGAAGGAAGCCGGCTTCGCCGACGTGCGGACCCTCCATTTCCCGCAATGCATCTACCCGACCGGCTGGTGGACCGCGACCCTGGCCTGCAAGGACGCGCCGATCCGTTTCGCGCGCGAGCGGGAGGCGGAGAACAAGCCCTTCGAGACGCAGTATTACAACGCCGACATCCACCGCGCCTGCCAGGCCACGCCGGAGTTCCTGCGTCGCGCGCTCGGCTGAGGGCAGCGCTGCGTCAGGTAGCGCTTCGCGCAACCTGACCTACGGCCTGTCGATGGTGTCGGAAATCGAAACATCCATCAGCCCATCCGAGGAGAACCGTCATGCAAGCGTTTCTGAAAGAGTTTCGCGAGTTCGCCGTGCGCGGCAACGTGGTCGACATGGCGGTCGGCATCGTCATCGGCGCCGCCTTCGGCAAGATCACCTCGTCCTTCGTGGCCGACGTGCTGACGCCGCCCATCGGCCTGCTGCTCGGCGGCGTGGATTTCGCCGACCTGAGCATCACGCTGACGGAAGCGACGGCCGATGCTGCGGCCGTGACGCTCGGCTACGGCAAGTTCATCCAGACGGTGTTCGACTTCGTCATCATCGCCTTCGCCGTGTTTCTGCTCATCAAGGCTGTCAACGCGATGAAGCGCAAGCAGGAGGCCGCGCCACCGCCCGCACCGAGCAACGAGGAAAAACTCCTGACCGAGATCCGCGATCTGCTGAAGGAACGGGCGGGCTGAGGCTGCGCTGATGTCCTGAATCTCCGATTCAGGACATCAGCCGCTCCAGCAGCCAAGCTCGGATGTCGGCGATCTCCGGCATGCAGACGCTGTGCTGCATGGGATAGACCTGCCAGCGCAGGTCGCAACCGGCGTCTTTGAGCCAGTCGCGCGCACGTTCGGCCGCCGCCAGCGGGATGACCGGGTCGTGCTGGCCGTGCGCCAGGAATACCGCAGGCCGTTGTCGTGGCGCCACGCGCTCGGCGAACGGCAGGTAGGTGGATAGCGCGATCACGCCTCCGATCGGCTCGTGGTGTGTGAGCCCGGCGTGCAGTGCGATCACGCCGCCTTGCGAAAAGCCGGCGAGGAACACGCGTTCCGGCGCGATGCCGAGTCGGACTTCTTCCGCCATGAGCGCACGCACCTGTTGCACCGATTCGGTGATGTGTTCCCAGGTCTCCGAGCCCACCAGATCCATGCGCGCGAAATCGTACCAGGCACGCATGCGCATGCCGGCATTGACCGTTACCGGGCGCACCGGCGCGTGGGGAAATACGAAGCGCACGGTGGTCGTGGCCGGCAGGTCGAATTCCGGCACGACGGGTTCGAAGTCGTGGCCGTCCGCCCCGAGTCCGTGCAGCCAGATCACGGCGGCCGTGGGATGGGCGCCGGTCTCGATGCGCAGCGCGGGCAACAGTTCAGATGCGTTCATGCGAGTCTCTCGTGACGATCGTGGGTATCTTGCGTCGGTGTCTACGCGGCAAAGTCCGGTATGACGTGCGTCCGCGTCAAGGCAGATGCGGTCGTTCCAGGTACGCGTGCGACTGCATCTCGTGCAGGCGGCTGACCACGCGCCGGAATTCGAAATTCAGGTGGCTGCCGCGGTACAGCGCTTCGGGCGCCGCGGCGGCTGCGACGATGAGCTTGACGTTGCGATCGTAGAACTCGTCGACGAGTGCCATGAAGCGGCGCGCCGGGCTTTCCAGGCGTTCGTCCATCACCGGCACGTCGGACAGCAGCACGCTATGGAACTGGCGCGCGATCTCGACGTAGTCGAGCTGACTGCGCGGGCCGTCGCACAGATCGGCAAAGCGGAACCAGACCACGCCGTCGGCCACGCGCTGCACGTCGATCGGTCGACCTTCGATCTCGATCGAGCCACCCTCGCGGCCGGGTTCGGGGGCAATCGACTCGAATGCCGAGGTCAGTGCGCGCGTCGCGCCCTCGTCCAGCGGGTGATGGTAGATCTCGGCCCGCTCCAGTGCGCGCATGCGGTAGTCGACACCGCCGTCGAGATGGAATACCTCCATGTGCCGCTTGATCAGTCCGATCGCCGGCAGGAACAGATCACGTTGCAGGCCGTTGCGGTACAGGTCGTCGGGCGGGATGTTGGAGGTGGTGATAAGCGTCACGCCGTTGTTGAACAGGCCGTCGAGCAGGTGGTGCATCAATACCGCGTCGGTGATGTCCGACACGAACAGCTCGTCCAGGCAGATGAGCCGTGACTCCGCCAGCCGGGCGGTGACGGTGCGCATCGGATTCGGCTGTCCCTTCAGACTTTTCAGTTCCGCATGTACGCGCTGCATGAAGCGGTGGAAGTGCAGCCGCGTCTTGTCCTCGATCGGCAGCGCCTCGAAAAAATGATCGACCAGCCAGGTCTTGCCGCGCCCGACCTCGCCCCACAGGTAAAGGCCGGGCACCGGCGCGGTGCGGCGCGCGCGCCCGAACAGCGTGCCCAGCAATCCCGGTCTTGCCGGCGCTCGGGATGTGGAGAGGACAGCGTCATGAATGCGCCGCAACCGTGCGAGGGCCTGTTCCTGCGCGGGATCGTAATGGAGTTCCGGATGCCACGGCTCGTTGTGCGCGGGGCGATCGGACGGGTTGGGCGGATGGGGCATGACGGGCGGCGCGCGATGTTGCAGTGCCGCAGTGTCGCCCGAAGCGGGGGTGGTGGGCAATACGGGAACATGAGGCGCAAAAAAAACGGCGCATCCCTGCGCCGTTTCGATGTCGCGTGGCGGATGCCCGCAGGCGCCCGCCATGCACGACTCAGCCGACTTTGACTTCGGCCGTATCGGATTTGCCCTGGTTGTCGGTCCAGGTCATGTTCAGGGTGTCGCCGGCCTTGGCGCCCTTGAACTGGAACGACAGATAGGGGTTGCGGGAAATCGCCGGACCCCAGTTGGCGGTCATGACGCGCTTGCCGTTGACCTCGGCAGTAACTTCCTTGATGAAGTGGGCCGGGACCAGCTGACCCGTCTTGCTGTCCTTGCGCTGACCGGTTTCCATGGGGTGGCTCATCAGGGCGCGGACGGTGGTGACGCCGTCGGCGATCTGGGCACGAACACGAATGGTCGACATGATTCTTGGCTCCTCTCTCGTTTAGCCGCCGCAGCCACCGATGGTGACCTTGACCTCTTTCTTGGCGCTGTGCAGCTTGCCGCCCGCCTTGACCACCGCGATGATGTCGGAGGTCTGGCCCATCTTGATGCGGGTGGAGACCATGCCGATGGCACCTTCGCCCAGCTCATAGCTGGAGGTGAAGGGGGTGTTGGCGGCGGCCACGATGAGGGCGATGGAGCTGACGCCGGCAATGCCGGTTTCGATCGTGATCGGCACCACGGCGCCGTTCTCGGCGATGTCCGGGGCGCGGATGGTGATGTCGCCGCCGGTCATGGCATCGGAGCCCATGGCGGCCTTGAGGGCGCTGTTGACGTCCTTGGCCTGGAAGGCGGCCTCGGGCCATGCGGCCAGGACCGTGCTTGGGGTCAGCACGCCGGCACCCACGGCGACGCCGACTGCGCCGGCCGCCAGGGTACCCTTCAGGAATACTCTGCGCTTGGTATTCATCAAATAACTCCTGCACCTGTTTTGGTTTAGGTATGTGTGGTTGACACGGATGGTCGCGAAGACGGGTGCAGGGGGCGTGCCAGTCGACGGATATTCATTGTATTCAATGGTTTGTGCAACATGCGCGGGGGTGTGAGGGACGTCTGGCATTGCGACTTGCACGCATCGGCAGTGCAAAACGCAACGTTCAACCGGCCTCGTCGCCCTGTCCGTACTGCTGCAACTTGCGCCAGAGGGTGGATTTGTTGATGCCGAGCGCGGCGGCGGTTTGCTCACGGTTGCCATGCAGGCGGTCGAGGGTCTTCTCGATGTAGCGCCGTTCCAGCGTGGCGAGATCGGGCTGGTCGGCGTCGATCGCCGTGTTGGGCGCGGTGCCGAGCGCCGGGCCTTCCAGTACGCCCGCCGCCAGATGCAGTTCCGGGCTGTCGGCGAGCGCGATGTGGCGCTCGATCAGATTGCGCAGCTCGCGCACGTTGCCGGGCCAGGCGTAGTCGCACAGTCGTTCGAGCGAGGGCTGGTCGAAACCCATGACCTGCCGCTTGTAGCGGGCGGCGAATTCCTCGATGAAGGTGTTGATGAGCAGCGGGATGTCCTCGCGCCGTTCGCGCAGCGGCGGCAGCACGATCTTGACCACGTTGAGGCGGTGATACAGGTCGTGGCGGAAGCGTCCCTCCGCCACCATCGCCTCCAGGTTGCGGTTGGTGGCGACGATGAAGCGCACGTCGATCGCGACCGGGCGGATGGCGCCGACGCGCGTGACCTGCTGTTCCTGCACCACGCGCAGCAGCTTGACCTGCATGGCATCCGAGATGTTGCAGATCTCGTCCAGGAACACGGTGCCGCCCGAGGCCGCTTCGAGCAGGCCCTGCTTGGCGTGCGTGGCGCCGGTGAAGGCGCCCTTTTCGTGGCCGAACAGTTCGCTTTCGAGCAGCGTGTCGGTGAGCGCGCCGCAGTCGATGACGATGAACGGTTTGTCCGCGTCCTGGCCCTGATTGTGGATCGCGCGCGCGACCAGTTCCTTGCCGGTGCCGGACTCGCCTTCGAGGATCACGTTGCAGCGGATGTCGGCGACCTTGTCGATGATGCGGTAGACCGCATGCATCGCCTCGGCCCGGCCGACCATGCCGTAACGCAGGCGCTCGTCCCTGAGCTGGCGCTTGAGCAGGCGGTTCTCGCGCTTGAGCCGCACGCCCTCCAGCACGCGCGCGATCTGCAACAGCAGCTCTTCGACGTCGTAGGGTTTCTTGATGAAGTCGGTGGCGCCGAGGCGCAGGGCCTCGATGGCATTGTCGACGGTCGAATAGCCGGTGATGACGATCACCGGTACGTCCTCGTCGTGGTCGCGCACCATGCGCAGCAGGTCGATGCCGGACATCGCCGGCATGCTGAGATCGGTGACGATCAGGTCGGCGCCGTGTTCGACGAAGGCGTCGAGCGCCTCCACCGGATCGCGGAACACCTGTACGGCATAGGGCTGATCGCGGCAGAAGCGCAGGAACAGGTCGGCGGCGCGCGGGTCGTCGTCGACGAAGAACAGCGTGGCGCGTTCTTCCATCCCGTTCAGAATTCCATGTGCCTCAGAAAAACAAGCCTTCGATCGGCGACGATGCGCTCGCGAAGCGGCGCTTCGGCATGCGCCCGGCGAGGAATGCCTCGCGTCCGGCCTCGATGCCCTTCTTCATCGCCGAGGCCATGAGCACCGGATTCTTCGCGCCGGCGATGGCGGTGTTCATGAGCACGCCGTCGCAGCCGAGTTCCATCGCGATGGCGGCGTCCGAGGCCGTGCCGACGCCGGCGTCGACGATGATCGGCACCTTCGCATTCTCGACGATGGTGAGGATGTTGTAGGGATTGCGGATGCCGAGGCCGGAGCCGATCGGCGCGGCGAGCGGCATCACCGCCACGCAGCCCATTTCCTCGAACACCTTGGCCATGATCGGATCGTCGTTGGTGTAGACCATCACCTTGAAGCCGTCCTTGATCAGCGTCTCGGCAGCCTTCAGCGTCTCGGTGATGTGCGGGAACAGCGTCTGCTGGTCGCCCAGCACTTCGAGCTTGACCAGTTCATGTCCGTCGAGCAGTTCGCGCGCGAGCCTGCAGGTACGTACCGCCTCTTCCGCCGTGTAGCAGCCCGCGGTGTTGGGCAGGATGGTGTAGCGCTTGGGCGGGACCACGTCGAGCAGATTCGGCTCGTCCGGATTCTGGCCGATGTTGGTGCGGCGGATCGCCACCGTGATGATCTCGGCGCCGCTTGCCTCGGTGGCGGCGCGGGTCTCCTCCAGATCCTTGTATTTGCCGCTGCCGACCAGCAGGCGCGAACGGTATTCGACCCCGTCGATCACCAGCGGATCGTGGATGGGTTCGAAGTCGATGGATTGGGTTGAACTCGACATGATGGCTGCTCCGGATGGCGCGCGGGTTCAGCCGCCGCCGATGGCGTGGACGATCTCGACCTTGTCTCCCGCGTGCAGGCGGTGCTCGGCATAGCGGCTGCGCGGCACGATCTCGCCGTTGACCTCCATCGCGAGGCGCCGCCCGCCGAGCTCCAGCAGATCGACCAGCGCCTGTGCCGAGCTGCCGTCGGGGATGTCGCGCGGTTCGCCGTTGAGATGGATTTCCATGCTGAAATACAGGGTGCGTTGCGATCGTGGGAAACGCCAATCTTAACGCATTTCGCCATGGCGCCATGCGGCGGACATTGTGGCGCGGGCGGATTCCTGCATAGAATGATGGACGGGCGAGCGGCCCCTGATCAGCCGCTCGCCCGATCCTCGCGGGTGTCGTCTAATGGTAAGACAACAGCTTCCCAAGCGTGCGACACGAGTCGCGGAGGTAGCTGGCCTCCCTGCCACGTCATAGAGCAGAGGAAACCAGCAGCATACCCGGTTTGGGCTGTTTTGGCCCCGATCAAGCGGCGAAGGCCGCACAAGCAATTGTCACACGGGCGATCCCGATGTGACCCGGTGTTCAGCCACCGGTAGCCCAGGAGCGGTGCGTCGCTGGTAACGGCGAGGTACTGAGCGCTCTGACAAAGTAATCACCCCGTGGGGTACGCTGATCCCCGCGAGGGGGTCCTGCGTGATTTCGGGAGTCGTACCCGGATGAGATGCTAGGCTGGATCGAAGGGTTAGCGAAAGCGAACCGCCGTTAAACGTCGTTAAGCTGAATGAGCCAAACACGACTGACAGGCTCAAGCCAAAAGGCACGTGACCGGTTACTTGCTTGCTTGGTGCAAGTACGCTGACGCTACGGTCACCGGCGAAAAGGCGGAACCCTCCCGATCCGTGTTGCTTGTGCGGAACGTGGCAAGCCCGATGCGGTGTCTGTCCTGATGGGATGGACAAGGCCAATCGCAAGATTGGCTGTTACCGCGGCGGGTAGAGGATTGTGGAAAAAGCGAACGCCGTGCTGTAATGGCGCGGATAGGGGATGAAACGATCGCCCCGACGCGAAAGCGTGCAGACTTCCACATGGTGGCCTGTCGCGAGACAGGTCTGAAACCAAACCACCCGAAGGGGATGTACTGTCCCCTCGGGGAGCAGTGCGTCCAGTACCTTCGGGTCACGGGCGGGTGTAGCTCAATGGTAGAGCTGCGGCTTCCCAAGCCGCTGACGAGGGTTCGATTCCCTTC
>JAQVJI010000244.1 GCA_028695255.1 Chromatiales bacterium
CCACCGTCGACTGTCCCTTGCCGGAAGATGACATCACGGGCTTGACGATGCAGGGATAACCGATGCCGTCGTCCACCGCCGAACGCAGCTCGTCGAGACTGCCCGCAAAGGCATGGCGCGAGGTGCGGAGCCCGAGTTCCTCCGCCGCGAGACGGCGGATGCCCTCGCGGTTCATCGTGAGCTGCACCGCGCGCGCGGTCGGCACCACCGTCGCGAGACCATCGGCCTCGATCGCCGCCAGCATGTCGGTCGCGATGGCCTCGATCTCGGGCACGATGATCTGCGGCCGTTCGCGCGCCACGAGTTCGCGCAGCGCCTCGCCGTCCGTCATGTCGATCGTGAATGCGCGATGCGCCACCTGATGTCCCGGTGCGTGGTCGTAGCGATCGACCGCGATCACCTCCACCCCGAGACGTTGCAGCGCGATGATGACTTCCTTGCCGAGCTCACCCGAGCCGAGCAGCATCACGCGGGTGGCGGAGGAGGAGAGGGGAGTGCCGATTTTCATGGGGTGCGGTTCCTGGGTAGGGGCTTCGAACGGGTTGCCGTTCGTGATGGAGGGTCAAAAGAAAGGATTTCAATTGTCGCGCGCATCCGGGCGGGGCGGCCAGTCATCGCTTCAACATCCCGGTGAGAGGGGAGAGTTGGGTATGAATGTGAAAAAGATGGTGCCCCGGAGAGGATTCGAACCTCTGACCTTCCCCTTAGGAGGGGGACGCTCTATCCAGCTGAGCTACCGGGGCCGGTGATCGCGGGTCGCTATTGTAACGGCTGCGGCCGCCGAATGGGCAAGGCTCCGGTTCGGGCAGCAGGGCGCCGCGACCGATTCGATCGTAGGAGCGCCGGCAGGCGCGATGGGGATGGCACTGCGTCGAAACCTCGGTGTCGCGGCTGCCGCCGCTCCTGCGTGGCGGGCTTCGGCTCAGGGGCGCGGTGTGCCCACGCGGGAGCGGTGTCCGGATGCATCCCGCCACGTGGGTTTCGTTCCTCAATCCTACCTCTGGCGCTGCGGCCACGCACGCACTGGGGCGTAGGTCAGGTAGCGCGACAGCGCTACCTGACGTGCGATGCTGCAACGCCGGAGCCGGACCCTCTCGGCGATGCATGATCGTGGTGCGTTCGGACGACCTGCGTGCGTCAGATCAGGAACATGTCCATGAACGCCTGCACCGGCGTGGCGGCGAGACGCTCGGCGTCCAGGCACAGGTCGTAGATGCGCTGCGCCTGTTTCTTCGGGAAGCGCGTGCGCAGGGCGTCGTGGAACTTGCGTTCCAGCACCGGGATGCCCTCGGCGCGGCGGCGGCGATGGCCGATCGGGTATTCGACCTCGACCTTCTCGGTGTGGCTGCCGTCCTTGAAGAACACCTGCACGGCGTTGGCGATCGAGCGCTTGTCCGGATCGTGGTAATCCTTCGAATAGCGCGGGTCCTCGGTCACGCGCATCTTGCCGCGCAGGGCGTCGATGCGCGGATCGCCGGCGACGGCGTCCTCATAATGGCGCGCAGTGAGCTCGCCGAAGATCAGCGGCACGGCAACCATGTATTGCAGGCAGTGGTCGCGGTCGGCCGGATTGTGCAGCGGACCGTCCTTGCTGATGATGCGCACGGCCGATTCCTGGGTCGTCAGCTCGATGCGTTCGATGTCGTCGATGCGGTTCTTCACCTGCGCGTGCAGCCTGAGTGCGCATTCGACCGCGGTCTGGGCATGGAACTCGGCCGGGAAGCTGATCTTGAACAGGATCTGTTCCATCACGTAGCTGCCGTAGGGGCGCTGGAACTTGAACTTCTCGCCCTTGAACAGCACGTCGTAGAAGCCCCACTTCGGTGCCGTCAGCACCGACGGCAGGCCCATCTCGCCCTTGTCGACCATCAGCGCCAGACGCACGGCACGCGAACTCGCATCGCCCGCGGCCCAGGACTTGCGCGAACCCGTGTTCGGCGCGTGACGATAGGTGCGCAGCGACTGGCCGTCGACCCAGGCCTGCGACAGCGTGTCGATGACCTGCGACTTGTCGCCGCCGAGCATGTGCGCGGCGACCGCGGCGGAGGCGACCTTGACCAGCACGACGTGGTCGAGTCCGACGCGGTTGTAGCTGTTCTCGAGCGCCAGCACGCCCTGGATCTCATGCGCCTGGATCATGCGCGTCAGCACGTCGCGCATGGTCAGCGGCGCCTTGCCCTCCGCCACCGCCTTGCGGCTCAGGTAGTCGCCGAGGCCCAGGATCGCGCCCAGGTTGTCGGAGGGATGGCCCCATTCGGCGGCCAGCCAGGTGTCGTTGAAGTCGAGCCAGCGCACCAGCGCGCCGATGTCGAAGGCGGCCTTGACCGGGTCGAGCTGGAACGAGGTGCCCGGAACGCGCGCGCCGTTCGGCACCAGCGTGCCCGGCACGATCGGACCGAGGTGCTTGGTGCATTCCGGATATTGCAGGGCCAGCAGCGCGCAGCCGAGCGAATCCATCAGACAGTTGCGCGCTGTGTCATAGGCCTCGGCGGAATCGATGCGGTAATCGCAGACGTAATCGGCGATCGCGACGAGCTCCCGATCCGGATCGGGACGCAGATTGTCGTCGGCAATGTGACTGCTCATGTTCGTATGCTCCTGATGGAAGTTGCTAAGGGAATGAAACCGCCAAGGACGCCAAGAGCGCCAAGGAAAGAATTCTTCAAAGAATTTTGGGATCTCGCTGAGAACGCTGGGACGCGGAGAAAACCATTGTGAGTGTTTTCCCTGCGTCCCAGCGTTCTCAGCGAGAGACATGAAGTTTTTTCTTCATCCTTGGCGCTCTTGGCGGTCGAATCGATGTTTTACCCGCGCTTGCCGATTGGCACCCATTCGAGGTTCTCGGGGCCGGTGTAGTTGGCGCTGGGGCGGATGATCTTGCCGTCCTGCCGCTGTTCGATGACGTGCGCGACCCAGCCGGTGCTGCGCGCGATGACGAAGATCGGCGTGAACAGTGCGGTCGGGACGTTCATCATCCGGTAGGACACGGCAGAGAACCAGTCGAGGTTGGGGAACATGTTCTTGAGTTCCCACATCACGGCTTCGAGCCGGTCGGCGACCTGGAACATGCGCAGGTCCGAGCGTGCCTCGGCCAGGCGTTTGGCGACCGCCTTGATGACCTTGTTGCGCGGATCGCCGGTGGTGTACACGGGATGGCCGAA
>JAQVJI010000245.1 GCA_028695255.1 Chromatiales bacterium
CCGCTCAATCATTTCCTGCCCGGCACGCCGGTGCTGTCCTTCGGCACCGCCGGCTGCAATCTGGCCTGCAAGTTCTGCCAGAACTGGGACATGAGCAAATCGCGCGAGATGGACCGGCTGATGGACGCCGCCTCGCCGGAACAACTTGCGCGCGCGGCCGAGCGACTCGGCTGCCGCAGCGTCGCCTACACCTACAACGATCCGGTGATCTTTCTCGAATACGCGGTGGATACGGCCAAGGCCTGTCACGAACGCGGCATCCGCTCAGTGGCCGTCACTGCCGGCTACGTCAGTCCCGGCGCGCGCGAGGACTTCTTCGCCCACATGGACGCTGCCAACGTCGACCTCAAGGCATTCACCGACGATTTCTACTGGAAGATCTGCGGCGGGCATCTGGAGCCCGTGCTCGACACGCTGCATTATCTGAAGCACGAAACGCGGGTGTGGTTCGAGCTGACGACGCTGCTGATCCCCGGCCACAACGATTCGGATGCGGAAATCCGCAACATGACGCGCTGGGTGGTGGACGAACTCGGCCCCGACGTGCCGATGCACTTCACCGCCTTTCATCCCGACTGGAAGATGCTGGACGTGCCATCGACGCCGCCGGCGACGCTCACGCGCGCGCGCGAGATCGCGAAGGAAAACGGCGTGCGCTACGCCTACACCGGCAACGTGCACGACACGGATGGCGGCAGCACCTGGTGCCATGCCTGCGGCGCGCTGCTGATCGGGCGCGACTGGTACGTGATCACCGACTGGAACCTGACGGAGGGCTGCGCCTGCCCGAAATGCGGCACCAAACCAGCCGGCGTGTTCGAGGCGAAGCCCGGCGACTGGGGCGCGAAGCGCCTGCCGGTCAGGCTGGCCGCAGTCTGATCCCGACACATGACCGGACTAGGCTGTTTTTTCAACAGCCTGCTAGACTTGATCCGACCCCGGGTTGGATTTGGACCATGCAGACCATCAACATCCACGAAGCCAAGACCCACTTGTCCCGTTTCGTCGATCAGGCCGCAGCCGGCGAGGAGATCATCATCGCCCGTGCCGGCAAGCCGGTAGCGCGACTGGTACCCCTCGCCCCCACCCCGTCGGAACGACGCACGCTGGGTCTGGGCATGGGGAAATTCACCTTCCCCGAAAACTTCGACGCATCGGGCACCGCCGAAATCCAGGACATGTTCGAAAGCGAGGGCTGACATGCCGCATGCGCCCTGCCTGCTCGACACCAACATCCTGTTGGCGTCCACGCTGGCGCCCGAACGTTTGCCGGAGCCCGTCATCGAGCGCTTACGTGATCCATCTACAACCGTGTTCTTCAGTGCGGCGAGCATCTGGGAAATCGCTATCAAACGCTCTCTTGCGCGAGAGGATTTCGACTTCTTCCCGGAGGATATCCATCGCCTTGCGGCGGCAACCGGATTCACGGAACTGTCCGTTCAGGCCGAACATTGCCATGCCGTGGCCCGCCTGCCGTGGCTCCACCGCGATCCGTTCGATCGCTTGCTCGTAGACAGGCAATGGCACTGACGGTCCAACTGCTGACATCGGATCGTCTTCTGCCCAACTATTCCCAACTCGTCACGCGCATCGATCTCAGACAACGCTGAAGGCATCAGCATTTCCTGACATTGGTCGGACCAACCATCGGACCACTTCAGCCAAATCACGGCAGATATTCGTCCTTGAGATCGCCGAGCGCCATCCAGGCCAGTCCGAGCCATTCGTGCAGGGCCTGGTAGGAACGGAACACGGAATGCGGCTGCGGCACGAAGGCAAGCACGCCGGTCTCCGGCAGCGTGGCGTAGCTGAACCCCATCGCCGCCGGCGTGACCCGGAAACCCTGCCGGTCGAAGCAGGCGATGGCTCGCGGCATGTGCATGGCACGCGTCACGACCAGCGCGTGTCCGATGCCTTCCGAATTCAACAGCGCCGTGCTGTAGCGGGCGTTCTCGCAGGTGTTGTCGCTGGACGATTCGATCCAGCGCACCGGCACGCGGAACTCCTCGCGCAGCGTGCGCGCCATCAGGCCAGCCTCGCTCTGATCGCTGCCCTCCACGCTGCCGCCGGAGACCAGCACCGGCAGGTTCGTGCTGCGATGCAGATGCGCGGCGTAGCGCAGCCGTGCGAGCGTGCTGTCCGACACGCTGGCCGTACCGTACTCGGGCGACAGCGTGCGATAGCCGCCGCCCAGCACGATGATCGCCTGCGCCTGCGGCGGCACCTTGCCGAGCGGCGCAATCCGATCCTCCAGCGTGCTCGTGATCATCAACGATCCGAACGGGATGCTGACCAGATACAGGCTCATGAGTCCGAGTGTGACCAGCACCGTGCCGAAACCGCCCGAACGACGCATGACGAGAAAGCCGAGCAGCGCCAGCAGCAGCGAGCCGCCGGGCGGGATGAGCAGGAACTCGATCAGCCAGCTCGGGCGGAAACCGGAAAAGGTCGACAGCAGATCGAACAGGAAATCCATGGATGCCGCCTCAGTCGCCGACCAGGCCGGCCGCCTGCCGGTCGGCGTGATAGGAAGAACGCACCATCGGCCCGCTCGCCACCTGCATGAAACCCAGTTCGTAGGCCACGCGCGCCAATTCGTCGAACGCCTCCGGCGTCACGTAGCGGCGCACCGGCAGATGGTCGCGACTCGGTTGCAGGTATTGCCCGAGCGTGAGCATGCGGCAACCGTGCGCGCGCAGGTCGCGCAACACCTCTACCACCTCGTCCATCTCCTCGCCGAGCCCGAGCATCAGTCCGGACTTGGTCGGAATGTTCGGAAAGCGTTCGCCGAAGGCGGCCAGCAGTTCCAGCGAGCCGGCATAGTCGGCACCCGGCCGCACGGCCTTGTACAGCCGCGGCACGGTTTCGAGGTTGTGGTTGAATACGTCGGGCGGCGCCGCCGCCAGCGCATCGAGCGCGATGGCGACGCGGCCGCGGAAGTCGGGCACCAGGGTCTCGATGCGGATGTCCGGCACCGCCGCGCGCACGGTATCGACGCAGGCCGAAAAATGCGCCGCACCACCGTCGCGCAGGTCGTCGCGATCGACCGAGGTGATGACGACGTAGCGCAGTTCCATCTCGCGCACGGTCTGCGCCAGCGCGGCCGGCTCGTCCGCATCCGGCGGCAGCGGCCGGCCGTGCGCGACGT
>JAQVJI010000246.1 GCA_028695255.1 Chromatiales bacterium
GGATTCATGTCCGGATCGGCGCCGTTGCGCGCCGCCACCATGATTTCACGCGCCAGCTTGGTGAAGATCCTGCCCTTGGCGTTCGCCGCCGCTTCCTTGCCCTTCGCTTTCCACTGTGCGCCCATGAGAACCTCGTAATCGTTGGTCGGTGGGCGGGATTCTAGACGCACTGGCGGCCGGAAGGCGACAGGACCAGAAGAGCCGGCATGGCTCAGCGCATGATCAGCAACGGCATCGGCGATTGCATGATCATCTTCGTCGTCGTGCTGCCGACGAAGAACTGGCGCAGGCGCGAATGGCCGAAGGCACCCATGGCCATCAGGTGGGTGTCGTGTTCCCGGCGATAGGCGCAGATGGCGTCGGCCACGTCGCCGGCGCGGATCTCGGCCCGCACCTCGAAGCCCTTCGTGACGAGCACCTGACGCGCCTGTTCGAGCCTGTCCTGATTGGCCTGGGTGTCGGCGCCGACGAACAGGAGATGGGCCGGCAATCCCTTCAGCAACGGACTCTGCGCGACGCGATCGAGTACCTTGTCGGCGGTGTCGCTGCCGTCGTAGGCGACGAGGAAACGTTCGGGTTCGCGGTAGGCGAGCGGCGACACGAGAATCGGGCGATGCATCTGGCGAATGATGCTTTCGAGATGGCTGCCGACGTGCCGTTCCACCATGTCGCCGTCGCGGCCCTGCTTGCCGAGCACCACCAGGCGCGCCCGTTCCTGCAACTCGCCCAGGGTCTCGGTGATGCTGCCGTGGCGCAGCAGCCGCTCGGCCTCCGGCACGCCCTGCGACTGCACGCGCGTCATCGCGTCGGCGAGGATGGCCTTGCCCTGCTCGCGCGCCAGGCGCGCCTGTTGTTCCTCGAGCGCGACGCGTTCTTCGAGCAGGTGTTCACGGCTGCCGATGCCGATGTTGCCGCTCAGATCGCTCGGCCCCTCCATGCGCGGCGCGCGCGTGACGTGCAGCAGACTCAGCGGCGCCGTCAGGCGGCGGCTGGCCCAGGCGGCGTAGTCGCAGACGAATTCCGACGAGCGCGAGCCGTCGATGCAGGCAATCACATGGGTCATGTTCGTGCTCCCGTGGTCAATGGCCGCCCATCAGTCTGGCGATGGCGTCGGGCTTGTCGTGGATGGCGAAGCGATCGACGATCGTCGCGCTGGCCTCGTTGAGGCCGACCAGCTCGACCGCGGTGCCGTTGCGCCGGAACTTGATCACCACCTTGTCGAGCGCGCTGACCGCAGTGATGTCCCAGAAGTGCGCCTGACACAGATCGATCACCACCCGGTCGACGGCCTCGCCGAAGTCGAAGAATGCGACGAACTTGTCCGCCGAGGCGAAGAATACCTGACCGACGACCTGATAGCGGCGCGTGCTGCCGTCCTCGCTCAACTCCGAGGTCACGTACTTGTACTGCGCAACCTTGCGGGCGAAGAACATGGCCGCCAGCAGCACGCCGACGAACACGCCGTAGGCGAGGTTGTGGGTGGCCACGACGACCACCACGGTGGCGATCATCACCATGCTGGTGCTCTTCGGGTGCGTCTTCAGGTTGCGCAGCGATTCCCAGCTGAAGGTACCGATGGACACCATGATCATCACCGCGACCAGCGCCGCCATCGGAATCTTCGCCACCCACTCGCCGAGGAATACCACCATCAGCAGCAGAAAAATGCCGGCCGCGAGCGTCGACAGGCGCGTGAGACCGCCGGATTTGATGTTGATGACCGACTGGCCGATCATCGCGCAGCCCGCCATGCCGCCCATCATCCCGGCGGCGACGTTGGCGACGCCCTGTCCCTTGCACTCGCGGTTCTTGTCGCTCCTGCTGTCGGTCAGGTCGTCGACGATGGTCGCCGTCATGAGCGATTCGAGCAGGCCGACCACGGCCAGCGACAGCGAGTACGGCAGGATGATGACGAGCGTCTCCAGGTTCAGCGGCACGTCGGGCCACAGGAACACCGGCAGCGTGTCCGGCAGTTCGCCCATGTCGCCGACGGTGCGGATGTCGAGATCGAGCCACAGTGCGATCGCCGTCAGTACGACGATGGTGACGAGCGGCGACGGGATCGCCTTGGTGAGATAGGGAAACAGATAGATGATCGCGAGTCCGCCGGCGGTCATGGCATAGACGTGCCAGGTGACGTTGGTCAGCTCCGGCAACTGCGCCATGAAGATGAGGATCGCCAGCGCGTTGACGAAGCCCGTCACCACCGAACGCGAGACGAAGCGCATCAGCGCACCGAGCTTCAGGTAGCCGGCGACGATCTGCAATACGCCGGTCAGCAGCGTGGCGGCGAGCAGGTACTCCAGACCATGTTCGCGCACCAGCGTGACCATCAGCAGGGCCATTGCGCCGGTGGCAGCCGAGATCATGCCGGGCCGGCCGCCGGTGAAGGCGATGACCACCGCGATGCAAAACGAGGCGTAGAGTCCGACCTTGGGATCGACGCCGGCGATGATCGAAAACGCGATCGCCTCCGGAATCAGCGCCAGCGCCACCACGAGACCGGCGAGCAGGTCGCCCCGGAGATTGGAAAACCAGTTTCTTTTGACAGTATCGAACATGAATATCCAGGCATGAGCAATCGACGAACGGCGCGGGCGAGACTGCACCGCGCGCGCAACAGAGTCGGAGGGGATGGAAGATCGACGCGCCGATCCGCGCGAACGGATGCGGCGGGCGGGCGACGATGTGACGTCGCCAACGAGCGCTGACGGGGAACTATGGTGGCGTGGACGGACCGGACATGGAAACGGCGGGGATGACGAAAAAGGGCGCGCACTCTAACACAGGCGGGCGCGGCGGGCCATGTATACGGCCATGTGCGGGATGGCAGGGCGGGCGATGGATCGCCGGGAGCGATCCATCGCGCCAGCCCGAAGGGTGAGACGCAGGGATGCGCCGAACAACGCGCAGCGTGTCCACGCGGGAGCGGTGTCCGAAAGTGCGCCGCCCGCGTGGGTTTCGTTCCTCGACACCCTACAAAACTACAACACCCGTTCAGACAGGCAATGGCCGGCATTCCTGCCACACCGGCCGGGCGGCGCCGAGGCCCGCCAGTTCGGCCGTGATGGCGGACAGGTCGTCATCGCCGAGACGCGAGCGGTCGACGGTGGTGCGCAGGGTGTAGGGCA
>JAQVJI010000247.1 GCA_028695255.1 Chromatiales bacterium
TCGCCGATCTGGTGCGCGAGATACACGCCCTGCGCGAGCCGCGGTTGCTGGTGGCGGTGGATCACGAGGGCGGGCGCGTACAGCGCTTTCGCCAGGGTTTCACGCACCTGCCGCCGGCGCGTGTGTTTGGCGAGGCCTACGACCGCGAGCATGCCGAAGGGCGCCGCCTGGCGGAAGAGGCCGGCTGGTTGATGGCGGCCGAGCTGCGCGCGGTGGGCGTGGATTTCAGTTTCGCGCCGGTGCTCGATCTCGGGCGCGGCGTGAGCGGCGTGATCGGCGATCGCGCGTTTCATCGCGATCCGGAAGCGGTGGCCGACCTCGCGCATCACTACATGGCCGGCATGCAGCAGGCCGGCATGGCGGCGGTGGGCAAGCATTTCCCGGGTCACGGCGGCGTACGCGAGGATTCGCACCTCACGCTGCCGGTCGACGAGCGCCCGCTCGAACGCATCCTCGAAGAGGACCTGCTGCCGTTCGAACGCATGGTGCATTTCGGCATCGCCGGCATCATGCCGGCACACGTCGTGTATCCGCTGGCCGACCCGCAACCGGCCGGATTTTCCGCCTTCTGGCTGCAAGGCGTATTGCGCGACCGGCTCGGCTTCAGCGGCGTGATCTTCAGCGACGATCTCAGCATGGGCGGCGCGACCGCCGCCGGCGGCTACGCCGAACGTGCGCGTGTGGCACTGCATGCCGGTTGCGACATGGTGCTGGTGTGCAATCACCCGGAAGGTGCGTGCGAGGTGCTGGACGGCATCGGACCCTACGACAACCCGGTCGCCGGTGCGCGGCTGGCGCGCATGCACGGACGCAAGGGGCAGCCGATGGGCGAACTGCGCGAGAGCGAACGCTGGATGCAGGCCGCGCAGCGCATGAACGAACTCGACGACTCGCCGTGGCTCGAACTCGGCGTCTGACCGGAATCCGACGACGACAACCCGCCAACGACCATGAACCTGATCGAACAAATCGCCGCCGCCGTCGGCATCGACTACGCCACCGCCGTGCTCATCACGCAGGTGTTCGTGGTGGTGCTCGGCGTCATGATCCTCAACTTTTTGTTCGGACGCCTGCTGCATCACCTGACCAGACGCAGCGAGCAGACCGAGAATCCCTGGGACGAGGCCGCCGTCAAGGCCGCCAATCCGCCGCTGCGCGTGCTGGTGTGGATCGTCGGCATCACCTTCGCCGCCGACATGGTCGGCATCCAGGCCGACGCACCGATCTTCGAGGCGGTGAATCCGGTGCGCACGGTCGGCGTGATCGCGGCGCTGGCCTGGTTCCTGTTCCGCCTCGCGCGCAACATGGAAACGGCCATGGTCGAGCGGCGGCTGCAAGCCGGCAAGCCGGTCGATCTCACCACCGTCAATGCCGTCGGCAAGCTGGTGCGCGTGTCGGTGCTCATCACCGCCGCGCTGGTGGCGCTGCAATCGCTCGGCATCAGTATTTCCGGCGTGCTGGCCTTCGGCGGTATCGGTGGCATCGCGGTCGGTTTCGCGGCCAAGGATCTGCTGGCCAATTTCTTCGGCGGCCTGATGATCTATCTCGATCGTCCGTTCGCGGTCGGCGACTGGATACGTTCGCCCGACAAGGAGATCGAGGGTACGGTGGAGGACATCGGCTGGCGCCTGACGCGCATCCGCCGTTTCGACAAGCGCCCGATCTACGTGCCGAATGCGGTCTTCACCAGCATCACGGTCGAGAACCCGTCGCGCATGACCAACCGGCGCATCTACGAGACCATCGGCATCCGCTACGACGACATCGGCAAGATGGCCGCCATCACCGCCGACGTGAAGGCAATGCTGGCGGCGCATCCGGAGATCGACACGGTGCAGACCATGATCGTCAATTTCAATGCCTTCAACGACTCGTCGCTCGACTTCTTCGTCTACACCTTCACCAAGACCACGCAGTGGGTGCGCTTCCACGAGATCAAGGAAGACGTGCTGTTGAAGATCGCGGACATCATCGCATCGCACGGCGCCGAGATCGCCCTCCCGACCCGCACGCTGCACGTGCCGGAGGGGGTGCACGTCGAGTCGGCGGCCGCCGGGGACAGGGCCTGAGCGATGGCGCACCGTCCGGTCATCGGTCTGGCACTCGGCAGCGGATCGGCGCGCGGCTGGGCCCACATCGGCGTCATCCGCGCATTGGAGCAGCAGGGCATCGTGCCGGACGTCGTGTCCGGCACTTCCATCGGCGCGCTGGTCGGCGCCGCGCTGGCGACCGGCCATCTGAAGGCGCTCGAACAATGGGTGCGCGGGCTCAAGTGGCAGGACGTGGTGGCCTTGATGGATTTTCGCCTCACCGGCGGTGGCCTGATCGGCGGCGAGCGTCTGATGGGCTTCCTGCGCGAGGGCATCAGCGAGAAGCGCATCGAGGACTGCCGCAAACCCTTCGGCGCGGCGGCGACCAACCTCTCCACCGGCAACGAGGTCTGGCTGCGTCACGGCCCGATCCTGGACGCCGTGCGCGCGTCGATCGCGCTGCCGGGTCTGTTCACCCCGGTGCAGCAGGAAGGGCGTCTGCTGGTGGACGGCGGTCTGGTCAATCCGGTGCCGGTGTCGCTGTGCCGCGCGATGGGTGCGGACGTGGTGATCGCGGTCGACCTCAATACCGACATCATGACGCGGCATTCGATGCCGAAGCCTGGAGAGGCGCACGGCAGGCAACGCAAGGAAGCCGAAGACGAAGGGTTGGTGGACCGTCTGAGCGGTCTTCTGGATCGCCTGTGGCCGAGCGACGAGGCGGGCGAGGATGCCTTGCCCTCGATCGTCGAGGTGATGGCGCGCACGGTGAACATCATGTCGGTGCGCATTTCGCGCAGCCGCATGGCGGGCGATCCGCCGGACGTGCTCATCACGCCGCGGCTGGCGCGCATCGGGCTGCTGGAATTCCACCGCGCCACGGAGGCGATAGAGGAAGGCCGGGCGGCCACCGAACGGGCGGCGGATGAGTTGGAGGGACTTGTCTGAGATGCGGATGAGGCAAGCCCGTGGGAGCTGATCGGCATGGGCCGTCAGGCAGCGCTCTCGCGCAACCTGACCTACGTCCGGGATATCAGATCAGCGGGCGCGGTTCCCGTAGTCAGATCAATG
>JAQVJI010000066.1 GCA_028695255.1 Chromatiales bacterium
TCCGGGATGTCGCGGTCGTACACGCGGAAACAGCCGATCCCCTGGCGTCTGGCCCATTTGCGCCAGTGTTTGAGGTTCTTGGTCAGGCGATTGGCAAAGGGGATGGCGTCGGTCATCGGGTCTGTGGTCGGCTGGTAAAGCGATGGATTGTAGCGAAGCGAC
Source organism: Chromatiales bacterium (assembly GCA_028695255.1). Taxonomy (GTDB): domain Bacteria; phylum Pseudomonadota; class Gammaproteobacteria; order Ectothiorhodospirales; family Ectothiorhodospiraceae; genus JAQVJI01. Next base: position 163 of record JAQVJI010000066.1, read on the forward strand.
CGACCCCCGGCATGAGGATGGGACTTGCCCTGGGCATCCGGTAGAATGTGCCGCCCATCAATACGTCCGCGATCCGACGTCCGCCCATGCCCACCGCATGATCACTCCCGAAGAATTCGAACTGCACCGCGACCGCCTGCAAACGCTGGTGAGCACGGTGCATCGCTACACCACGCTGATCGTACTGGCCAGCTTCGCGGGCTATGGTCTGGCCGGCTGGCTGTGGTTCGGCGACAGGACCATGGCCGCATTGCTCGTCGCCACGGCGGCCTATCTCGTGTTTCGAGCCTTCCGCTGGCTGTCGTTCACGCTGGCACGCCTGACCCTGCAAGGGCGGGCCGGCTTCGATGCCAGCTTTGCGCTGATCGAACGCGAACTCGGGCAGGCCGGCGCGGCCGCAGTGGTGACGGCCATCGAGACCCGCCTGCGGGCGGCCGAACTGGAACAAAAGGAATCCCATTCATGAAAGTGCTCGTGACCGGTGCCGCCGGTTTCATCGGTTCCGCCCTCAGCCTGCGCCTGCTGGCGCGCGGCGACGAGGTGCTCGGCGTCGACAATCTCAACGACTATTACGACGTCGGCCTGAAGAAGATGCGTCTGGCGCGCTGCGCCGCCTATCCGGGTTTCACGGACCTGCGTCTGGACATCGCCGACCGCGACGGCATCGCGAAGTTGTTCGCCGTGCATCGGCCGCAGCGCGTGGTCAATCTCGCCGCCCAGGCCGGCGTGCGCTATTCCATCGAGAATCCGCATGCCTACGTCGACAGCAACGTTGTTGGTTTCGTGAACCTGCTGGAAGGTTGCCGTCACAACGGCATCGAGCACTTCGTCTACGCTTCGTCGAGTTCGGTCTACGGCGCCAACACGAACATGCCGTTCTCGGTGCACGACAACGTCGACCACCCGATGAGCCTGTATGCCGCGAGCAAGAAGGCCAACGAACTGATGGCCCACACCTACAGCTCGTTGTACAAACTGCCGACCACCGGCCTGCGCTTCTTCACCGTCTACGGTCCGTGGGGCCGGCCGGACATGGCGCTGTTCCTGTTCACGCGCGCGATTCTCGAAGGGCGGCCGATCGACGTCTTCAACTACGGCCGTCACCGCCGCGACTTCACCTACATCGACGACATCGTCGAGGGCGTGATCCGCGTACTCGATCGCGTGCCGGAATCCGATGCCGACTGGAGCGGCGACAAGCCCGATCCGGGCAGCAGTTACGCGCCCTACCGGCTCTACAACATCGGCAACAATCAGCCGGTGGAACTGATGCACTACATAGAGGTGCTGGAGGCCTGTCTGGGCCGCAAGGCGGAGAAGAATCTGCTGCCGTTGCAGGCCGGCGACGTGCCCGACACCTACGCCGACGTGTCCGACCTGATGCGCGATACCGGCTACATGCCGGCGACGCCGGTGGAGGAGGGCATCCGCCGCTTCGTCGACTGGTACCGCGAGTTCTACAAGGTCTGATCGGCGACCCGCATGCACGGAGCAATGCAACGAAGCTGTCGACGACTGCTGGCGCTCTACCTGCTGGCAGGCTGCGCCTTCACGGCCCAGGCGGGACCGTATCTCAAGGCGGGCGACACTGCGATGCGTCACGACCTGCAACTGCTCGCCGATGCCGGCATCCTGCGCGCACCGGTCAGCACCTGGCCGTTGTCGGTCGGCGAGTTGCTGGCGATTCGCAGCGCCGCGGTGGACGAGCAGCCGCAGCACGTACAGGCGGCCCTGCGACGGGTGGAGATCGCCCTGCGCCGCGAGGCGGTGATACGTCGGCCGACCCAGCACAGCACGCTGTCGGTGGCCGGCGAACCGGACGGCCTGCGCGGATTCGGCGCCACGCCGCGGCAGGAACTGGAGGCCGGCGCGGCGCTCGACTGGACCGGCGAACGCTTTGCCGCGCGCATCGAACTCACCGCCGTCACGGGCGCCGACGACGGCCAAAAGATCCGCGCCGACGGCAGCCATCTGAGCGCCGTGGCCGGCAACTGGATGTTGTCGGCCGGCGCCCTCGAACGCTGGTGGGGGCCGGGCTGGGACGGCAGCCTGATCCTGTCCAACCATGCACGGCCGATCCCGGCCGTCAGCGTACAGCGCAATTTCAACACCCCGCCGCGCGGCTCCGCCCTGTCCTGGGTCGGACCCTGGACCGTCACGGCCTTCGCCGGTTGGACCGGCGGCGAGCAGACCGTCGCCAACCCGCGCATCCTCGGGGCACGTTTCAACTTCAAGCCACGCGACGACCTCGAACTCGGACTCGCGCGCACCGTGCAGTGGGGCGGCGACGACTTCGCCAACGGTCCCGAAGCCCTGGCCGACGCGGTGATCGGCACGGCCGATCCGGGCAACGCCTTCACGGCCGCGGACCTGCGCTGGTCGTCGGTACTCAGGGATCGGCCATTTGCGCTCTACGGCCAGTGGGCGGCACAGGACCCCGACGGCGGCTGGGGTGGCGAGGCGTTGGGCCTCGCCGGTGCCGAGACCTGGGGCGGGTTCCAGGGCCGCGGTTCCTGGCGCCTGCGCATCGAGTACGCCGACACCACGACCGGGCAGGTGCAGGCGGCCTATACGCATCCTGTCTACCAGGACGGCTACGTCCATCGCGGACGCGGCATCGGCCACGCCGTGGGTGGCGAGGCGCGATTGTGGACGGTGGGGGCGATGCTCAAGGATGTACGCGAACGTTTCTGGGAGGCGCGTCTGTATCGGGCCGAGCACGAGACCGGCGAGGCCTCGACCGCCAGCGGCATCGATCTCAGGAACGCCTTCGACTGGCAACGCAATCTCATCGACTGGGGCGTCACGGCCGAGCGACGGGAGCAGACGCCGGACGACGACACCGATCTGCGCGCCTTCGTGCGTCTGCGGCGGGAGTTTCGTTGACCGTTCGCATCGACCTGTCCGTGTCGCCCATGCGATGCCGATGGGCGATGGGTATAATCGCTCGCCAAACCTGCCGCCGAAACCGGGAAATCCCGGCCGTTTGCAGAACGGCGAGCAAACCGGACCGATTGCCTGGCTGCCGGCCAACGCATCACCGAACTCACGAACACTAAGCTCATGAACCCAAGGACCCGAACGCCATGAATTACCTGCGCCGTTTCGCATCGCTGGGATTGCCGCTGTTACTGACACTGCTGTTGAGCGGCACCGCGGGTGCCTTCCAACTGACGCCCGACCAGTTGCGCCAACTGCAACAGATGACGCCGCAGGAGCGGACCACGGTCCTGCGCGTACTGGAGGCCGATCCGAATCGTGGGGCGGAGTTGCTGGGCCGGGCCGCTGCACCGACCGCGACGCTGGATGATGCTGCCACCACGACGGCGCCCCGGACGCGAGAGGCGGCGCCGGCACCGGCGATCCCGAGCTACGAGGATTTTCTTGCGCAGCCCGGCGACCAGTTGGTCATCACCTACAAGGTTCCGGACGATCCGCGCGAGGCCGAGGCCGCGGAGCGCGTACTGCGCGAACGTGTGTTCCGCGTCGACGAGCGGGGGCAGGTCAACCTGCCGCTGATCGGTCCGATTTCGGTGATCGGGCTCGACGAGCAGCAGATTCTGCGCCGCCTCAAGGCCGAGCGCACGCTGGAAAACCTCCAAGAATTGAATGTGCTGCGCCTGCCTTACCGTCGTGTCGAACGGGACGTGCAGCGTTTCGGGCATGACCTGTTCTCTGAGGCCGGCAGTTTCGCGCCGGTCAGCGACATCCCGGTTCCGACGGATTACGTCGTCGGCCCCGGCGATACCGTCAATCTGACCCTGTTCGGCGCCCAGAGCGGCAGTTACGAGCTGATGGTCGGGCGCGACGGCAGTCTGAACGTACCGGGCATCGGTCCCGTCAACGTCGCCGGGCTGCGCTACGAAAAACTTCAACCCACACTCGAAAAGCACGTGCGCGACCGCGTCACCGGCGCGCGCGTGAGCGTCGGTCTCGGTCGCCTGCGTTCGATCCGCGTGTTCGTACTGGGCGAGGTGCAGCAGCCGGGTTCCTACACCGTCAGCTCGCTGTCCAGCATGACCAACGCCCTGTTCGCGAGCGGCGGCGTACGGCCGATCGGCAGCCTGCGCAACGTCGAACTCAAGCGCGCCGGCAAAACCGTCACCAGGCTCGATCTCTACGACCTGCTGCTGGCCGGCGACACGCGCAACGATGCGCGCCTGCAGCCCGGCGACGTGATTTTCGTGCCGCCGGTCGGCCGCACGATCCAGGTCGACGGTGCCGTGCGCCGTCCAGCGATCTACGAACTGAAGGACGAGAAGACCATCGGCGAGGTGCTGGCGCTCGCTGGCGGCACCGAGGCGAGCGCCAATCTGCGCGAGGCACAGCTCGAACGCATCTCGGAACAGGGCGTGCGCATGCTGGTCGATCTCGATCTGTCGGCGGAGGCCGGCCTGAAGGCCGCGGCCCGCAGCGGCGACCGCCTGATCGTGAGCTCGGTGCTGGATCGTCTCGACAACGCCGTCACCGTCACCGGTCACGTCGAACGCGAACGCCGTCTGCAATGGCGTCAGGGTCTGCGCCTGTCCGACGTGATACCGAACACCGGCCTGCTGCTGCCGCGGCCCGATCTCGACTATGCCATCGTGCGGCGCGAACTGGCGCCCGACCGGCGCCTGCAAGCCCTGTCGGTACGCCTCGGCGAGGCGCTGGCCGCCCCCGGTGGCGAGGCCGATACGCTGCTCGCGCCGGGCGACCGGATCATGGTCTTCAGTGCCACCGAAGCGCGCGGCGGCGCACTCGACACCTTCATCGAGGACCTGCGCATACAGGCCACGCGGCAACGTCCCGAACGGGTGGTCAACGTTACCGGGCAGGTACGCTTTCCCGGCGACTATCCACTGGAGGTGGGCATGCGCGTCAGCGACCTGCTGCGTGCGGGCGGACATCTGACCGACTCGGCCTATCTGCTCGGCGCCGAGCTGACGCGTTACGCGGTGGTCGACGGAGTGCAGCGAGAGATCGAACATACCAGCATCGATCTCAACCAGATATTGGCCGGTGACAAGGCCAACGATCCGCTGCTGATGCCCTACGACACCCTGACCGTCAAGCAGATCACCCACTGGGGCGAGCGCGCGGTGGTGGTGCTGTCGGGCGAGGTGCGATTCCCCGGCAGCTATCCGATCCGGCGCGGCGAAACCCTGACGCAGGTGATCGAGCGTGCCGGCGGCTTCACCGACGACGCCTTCCTGTTCGGTGCCGTGTTCCAGCGCGAGGAGCTCAAGCGCCGCGAGCGCGAGCAGTTGAACCGGCTGGCGCAGCAGCTCGAATCCGACATCGCCGCCGCTGCGTTGCAGGCGGACGAGAAACAACGGCAGGCCATCGCGCAGGCACAGGGTCTGCTCGACAACCTGAAGCGCACCGAGGCCGTGGGCCGTCTGGTCATCAACCTGTCGCGCATCGTCGATCGCGAAGACGACGACATCGCACTCGAACCGGGCGACCGTCTGCACATTCCGACCATGCCGGACGAAGTGGCAGTGCTGGGCGAAGTCCATTTCCCGTCCTCGCACCGCTACGACGGACGGCTGGAGCGCGACGACTACATCGGCCTGAGCGGCGGCACGACCTCGAAGTCGGACGAGAAGCGCGTGTACGTGATCCGTGCCGACGGTACCGGTCAGGCCAACACGGCCTCGCTCTGGTTCAGGAGCGGCAGCCAGCCGATCCAGCGCGGCGACACCATCGTCGTGCCGCTCGACGTCGACCGCGTCAAGCCGATCACGCTGTGGAGCAACGTGGCGCAGATCGTCTACCAGATCGCGCTAGCAGCCGCGGCGTTCAAGACCGTGGGGGCGTTCTAGGCATGGTTTCCGGTGAACAGTTGCCGCCGGCCGGGCCGGCAGGTGCGGGCCAGTCCGTGTCGGTGAGCGGTCAGACGCCGGTCTATGCAACCTATCCGCCCTACGGATTGCCGCCGGAGGACGAGATCGATCTGCTCGACCTGTGGGAAGTGCTGTCGGCCTACAAATGGCTGATTGCATTGGTTCTGCTGGTCGGCATCGCCGGTGGGGTCTTCTACGCCCAGACGGCGACGCCGATGTACAGCGCGGACGTGACGCTCACCGCCGCCGACGAGGGCGATGCCGCCGCCGGCCTGCGGGCACAGCTCGGCGGACTGGCAGCGATGGCCGGCGTGAGTCTGCCGAGCGGCGACAAGGGCAATCTCACCCAGCGCGCGCTGGCGACCCTGAAGTCGCGGACCCTGATCGAGGCCTTCATCACCGAGAAGGATCTGATGCCGGTGCTGTATGCCGAACGCTGGGACGCCGAGGCCAAGACCTGGCGCGACGACGGTGCGCCGCCGCCGACGCTGTGGCGGGCGGTTCGCGGCTTTCAGACCGGCATCCTGTCCGTCAAACCCAACAACAAGAACGGCGTGACCTCGGTGGCCATCGAATGGCGCGATCCGGAGCAGGCCGCCGAATGGGCCAACGAGCTGGTTCGGCGTGTGAATCGGCAACTGCGCGACGAAGCGCTGGCCGAAACCGACCGCAATCTCGCCTATCTCGAACAGCAGCTCAACCGCACCACGCTGCTCGACGTTCAGCGTGCGATCTCCAGTCTGATCGAGGGTCAGATCAAGACCCGCGTCCTGACCCAGTCGCGGCAGGAATACGCGTTTCGCATCATCGATCCCGCAGTCCCGCCCGAACAACCGATCAAACCGCGCAAGGCGCAGATCGTCGCCGTAAGCGGCATGGTCGCCCTGCTGATCGGCATCATGTTCGCATTCTTCCTCAATTTCCTCGGCAATGCGCGCCGACGTCTGCGCGAGCGGCGGGCACAGGCGGGCGGGGCATGATCTCGCCGGGACTGCCACGGTGGCGGACGTTCAGGAACCTGACCATCGCTCAGCAAGGCGATGACCGGAGCCCCTGAGTCCGGTCATGTCGCGCACCGATACCCAGCACGACGCCACTGAACGCGGAAACGGCGACGGACCCGCACGCAACATGTCGCTGTGGCGCAAGTTCTCCGTGTTGCTGACGCCGCGCGAGCGGCGGCAGGGTATATGGGTATTGGCGTTGATGGCGCTGACCGCGCTGATCGAGACCGCCGGCGTCGCCACCTTCATGCCGTTCTTCGCCGTGCTGGGCAATCCGGAGCGCATCGCCGCATCGCCGCTGCTTGCCGGGATCTACGACGGCCTGGGTTTCAGCAGCGAACGGCGTTTCCTGTTCGCAATGGGGGGCGGCGTATTCGTACTGATCGTGCTGGGCTCGATCTCCAAACTGCTCACCAGCTACGTGCTGGCCCGCTACGCCTATCGTCGCATTCATTCCATCGGCCTGCGCCTGCTCGCGGCCTTTCTGCACCAGCCCTACACCTTTTTCCTGTCTCGCCACAGTGCGCAGCTCGGCAAGAACATCCTCGACGAGACTAGCCACTTCGCCGACTTCGTTCTCGTACCGCTCGGGCAATTGCTGGCCAACGCCATGCTAGTGATATTGATCGTGGCCCTGCTGCTGATCGTCGATCCGGTCACCGCGATCGCGGCGGCATCGTTCCTGTCGGTGGCCTATGCGCTGACCTATCTCGCGATTCGTCCGATGCTCGATCGCATCGGACGCGAGCGCGTGAATTTCAACACGCAGCGTTTCACCTCGGCCAGCGAGGCCATCGGCGGCATCAAGGAGATCAAGTTGCTCGGCGTGGCCGACGATTACCTGCGCCGTTTCGCACGTCCGTCGCTTCAGTACGCCGACCTGCGCACCCTGTTGCAGCTCACCGGCGTATCACCCAAGTTCGTGCTGGAGGGCGTCGCCTTCGGCGGCATGCTGCTGCTGATCGGCGTGCTGCACGTCCGTCATTCCGATCTTGGTGCCGTGCTGCCGGTCGTCGGCCTGTATGCCCTGGCGGGATACCGCTTGCTGCCGGCCATGCAGCAGATCTACTACGCCTTCACCGGGCTGCGTTTCGGCGGGGCCGTCATCGATGCATTGGTGAACGATCTGTCTGCGCACGAAGTCGTCACATCGGATCGGGACGGGACCCTTCGTGACGACATGCCGCCTGCCAAGGAACGCATCCGCCTGGAGGGCGTTTCGTACGTCTACGCCGGCGCAGCGCAGCCGGCGCTGCGTGACATCGACGTCGAGATACCGGTCAACACCACGGTGGCCTTCGTCGGCGGCACCGGCGCCGGCAAGACGACGCTCGTCGACATCCTGCTCGGACTGCTGCGCCCCACCACCGGGCAGTTGCAGGTGGATGGACGCACGATCGGCGACGACGAGGTCACGCACTGGCAACGGCACATCGGATACGTGCCGCAGACGATTTTCCTCGCCGACGACAGCATCGCCCAGAACATCGCGCTCGGCATCGCACCCGAGCATATCGACATGGCGGCCGTCGAGCGCGCAGCACGCGTGGCGAACATCCACGACTTCATCGTGCAGGAACTGCCGGACGGCTATCGGACCACGGTCGGCGAACGCGGCGTGCGTCTGTCCGGCGGACAGCGCCAGCGCATCGGCATTGCACGCGCGCTCTATCGCGATCCGGAAGTGCTGGTGCTGGATGAGGCCACCAGCGCGGTCGACAATCTGACCGAACAGGCGATCATGGACGCGCTGGAAAATCTCGCCCACTGCAAGACCATCATCCTGATCGCGCACCGCCTGAGCACGGTGCAGCACTGCGACCGGATCTGGCTGCTGGAACGCGGTCGGGTGATCGCCGACGGCACGTATGAATCCCTGCTCGAAACCAGCATGCAGTTCCGGCGGCTCGCGCGCGTGGCATGACCGCATACCGTAGGGCCATTACGTCGTGCAGCTACGTGACGGATGCGCACTCCAAGTGGTGCCTTTCGTCAGGTAGCGCTTGCGCGCAACCTGACCTGCGGGACCGGCCCATGCGCCGTGACGACAATCGGCGAGGAATCGAAACGTGTATCTGATCGTAGGCGCCGGGCCTGCCGGTGCGGTGATGGCCGAGCGCATCGCCAGCCAACGCGACCGCAAGGTGCTGGTCATCGACCGGCGCGAGCATCTCGCCGGCAACCTGTACGATGCCATCGACGACAACGGCGTGATGGTGCATCGCTATGGTCCGCACATCTTCCACACCAACGACCGCGAGGTGTGGGACTATCTGTCGCGCTTCACGCGCTGGCACCATTACTTCCATCGTGCCGGCGCGGTGGTCGATGGGCGCATCGTGCCGATACCATTCAACTTCGACAGCCTCCATGCACTGTTTCCGCCGCATCTGGCGGCTCGTCTCGAACAGCGACTGCTCGCGAATCACGCCTACGGCGAGCACATTCCGGTCCTCGACCTGCTCGAAACGGAAGACCCGGACCTGCGCTTCCTCGCACGCTACGTGTTCGACAACCTGTTCGCCGGCTACACCGCCAAGCAGTGGGGCAGGGACGCGCACACGCTCGACCGTTCGGTCACGGGCCGGGTGCCGATCCGCCTGAGTCGCGACGACCGTTACTTCCGCGACGTCTATCAGGGCATACCCGCCGACGGCTACACGCGCATGGTGGAGAACCTGCTCGATCATCCAAACGTCGAACTGCGGCTCGGCGTCGATTACGCCGATCTGCGCGGCGAGCGTTTCACCAAGACCATCTACACCGGCAAGATCGACGAACTGTTCGACCATCGCTTCGGTCCGCTGCCGTACCGCAGCCTGCGCTTCGACTATCGCACGATCGACAAGCCGTATTTCCAACCGTTGGCCCAGGTCAACTATCCGCAGTCCTACGACTTCACCCGCATCACCGAATACAAGCATTTTCTCGATCAGCAGACACCACGCAGCACGATCGGCATCGAATATCCGCTCGAACACGTCCCGGGCGAGAACGAGCCCTATTATCCGATTCCGGATGACGCGAGCCGCGCGGCCTACGAGCAGTACCGCGCGGAGGCGGCGAAACGTGACGACCTGATCCTGCTCGGCCGCCTGGCCGAATACCGCTACTACAACATGGACCAGGTCGTGCGCCGTGCATTCGACGTGTTCGAGGCCGAGGTTGCGTAGGTGCTTGTGGCGAACCGCTGGTCGACACTCGCACCGCATCCCTTCTCCCACTGGGAGGAAGGTGGCCCGAAGGGCCGGATGATGTGGGCGGGGAAAACCACCCTCACCCCGGCCCTCTCCCTGAGGGAGAGGGGGCGTCGGAATCCTTCTCCCTTTGGGAGAAAGTGGCCCGAAGGGCCGGATGAGGGGCGAGAAGGCAACCATCACACAGGAACTCCAGGAAGGAATCGAGGCATGAATACTCACGACATCGCCGTCAACATCGTCACCTACAACCGGCGCGAACTGCTCATGCGCTGTCTGAACGCCGTGCTTGCGCAGACGCTGCCCGTGCGGGCGATTTTCCTGATCGACAACGCGTCGACCGACGACACGCCGCAGGCATTGCAGGCCGCGGGATTCGTGGATGCGCTGCCGCAACCGGCTGACCTCCCGGTCTGTGTGAGCCGGAGCATTCCCGTGCCGGCGCGGCCTGAATGCAGCGTCGTCTTTCACTATGTACGCATGCCCGGCAACGCCGGCGGTGCCGCCGGCCAGCAGGAAGGCATCCGCCGCGCATTCGAGGCCGGTCATGCACGGGTCTGGGTGATGGACGACGACGGCTTCCCGGCTCCGGACTGCCTGGCCGTCCTGCACGCGGTGAGCGAGGAGGGCTACGGTTTCAGCGCGCCGCTGGTCGTCGACGTCGATCGGCCCGACCGTCTGTCCTTCAGTCTGTGCGATCATGCCGACGGTCGCATCATCCGACGTGTCGACGAGGCCACGCGCAGGCTCTACCCGGACGAAGCGAACCTGTTCAACGGATTGCTGCTGACGCGCGAGGCGATCGAGCGTGTGGGCTATCCCGATCCACGCATGTTCATCTGGGGTGAGGAGGTGGAATATTTCAGGCGTGCGCAGAAGGCCGGCATCCGCATCGCCACCGCGCCCGCCGCGCGTTTCCTGCATCCGGCATCGAAGGTCACGTATCGGTTCGGGCATTTCGGCAAGCCCGCGATCTTTCATGCCAGCTCGTTGAACATGTACTGCTACTACCGCAACCATGCCCACATCCATCTGCGCTACGACGGCATTTCACGGTTGTTGCGATTCGTCGGCCTCGACTTCGTCAAGCGCCTGATGTTTCTGGACATGAAGGGCCTGCGTCTGATGACGACCGCGGTGATCGATGCGCTGATTGGCCGCTGGGGCAGGGAGCATCGCTACCTGCCGACGAACGTGAAACGTCGCAGGTCGTAGGGTGGGCAAGCGAAGCATGCCCACGCGGCGGCGGCATCCGAACGCGCTTCGCGTGGGTTTCGTTCCTCAACCCACCCTACGCCCGAACAATGGCGCGACGCGAATCGATATCGACATGAACGACGAACGCCTCACCGACCGCCAGACCTGGAACGAGGTCTATCGGACCCGCGAGAGCGTATGTGTGCCGTTCGTCGAAGGCCACTGGCGTGAATACGCCTCGACCCAGGCTCTGCAACACCTGCAAGCACTCGGCCTTGCCGGACGACGGGTGCTGGAGGTCGGCGGTGGCGATTCGACATTCCTGACCTTCTTGGCGCGCAAATACCCGGATGCACGTTTCAGCGCCCTCGACTACTCATCGGAGGGCTGCGAACGGTTGCGCGCCCGCGCCGGGCGGGAGTCGGTATCGGTGGCCGTGCACGAGATGGACCTGTTCGATCCCGCCCCGTCGCTGCTGCACAGCTTCGACGTCGTCTACAGCCTCGGTGTCGTCGAACACTTCAACGACCTGCCCGCCGTACTCGCCGCCAAGAAACGACTGCTCGCACCCGGCGGCAGGATGTTCAGCCTGATCCCCAACCTGTCGTCGCCGCTGCTGCGCTGGCTGATGCGCCGCTGGTCGCCCGAGGTCTACGATCTGCACGTACCCCATGACTGGCGATCCTTTCTCGGCGCCCACGCCGCCGCCGGCCTGAGCGTTGTGGAACACGGCTACGTCGGCTCGACCGAGTTCGGCATGCTGTCGATCGCCGCCGACCGGCTGGACGACACCCGACGCGCGGACCGGTTGACCTATCTCTGGCTCACGCGCCTGTCGAAAGCGGCCCACCTGTTCGAGTGTCGCGCCTTTGATCTGCCGACCTCGCGCCTGCTGTCGCCGTTCATGTATGCGATCGGGCAGGAGGAGACACGTCGCTGATCGACCCAACGCCGCCACCGACGATCCACATCCGGCTGCGACGCCTGAAAGCCACCCTGGAATCACCGCTTGACCATTCTCCGCGCGTCGCCAAGAATAGCCCTTGCGTTCAGATGGTGAACGCAGCCGCCGAAAGTGGGTTGGGTGGGCAATGGATCGCCGGGAGCGATTCATCGCGCCAGTGAGTAGGGTGGGCAATGGATTGCCGGGAGCGATCCATCGCGCCAGCCCCGAAGGGGTGAGGCGCAGGGATGCGCCGAACAAAGCGCAGCGTGCCCACGCCGGGCACAGGAGGCGCCCAGGTTCAGTTCGGGTTGTCTGGCACCTGACCGAAACCGGGATCCGCTTCGTTGACGGCGCAAAGTAGCCGCACATGAATGATGTCGTTGACATTAGATGAGGCCGAGGTGAGCCAGATCACTGCCCGTTTGCCGGATGAACCGGTGGCATCGCTGGATGTCGCCGCAGCCAGGCTGTGCCGCACCCGGGCCGACATCGTGCGTCAGGCCGTCGAGGACTACCTCCCTGGCTCTCTGGAATATGCGGTACTCAATAAGGGGCGCGTGCTGTATGAGTGATGACTGCGATTGGAGAGCCGTAGGAGCCGAGCCCTCTCGGCGATTGCCGTCGGCTACGCCACGCCCCACGAGTCGTGGAACCAGACGATGGGAGACACTGATGCAGCCAATGCAAAGTCATGCCCGTAATGCAAGATGATACGAGTCACGGAAACACCGGGAGAACTTGAAGTCATGAGGCCCTCCATTGCGCTGCAACTACATCGCGACGCCATTCGGGAAATCGTCGAGCGCCACCACGCCAGGAATGCCCGAATTTTCGGTTCAGTGCTTCATGGACAGGACACAGAAAATAGTGATCTGGATATTCTTGTAGACACAACCGATGAAACATCGCTGCTGGATATCGGGCATATCACGGTTGAACTCACTGAACTGCTTGGTGTGGAAGTGGATGTATTGACGCCATCCGCCTTGCCGGACAGATGGAAACAGGCCGTCCTCCATGAGGCACAGGCAGTATGAGCAAGCGGGATCT
>JAQVJI010000067.1 GCA_028695255.1 Chromatiales bacterium
GTTGTGGATCATCTTGGTGTAGTGCCCGGCCCCGGCAGGGCCGACGTGCGCCCAGCCGCGATCCGGCGCCGGCGCCAGTGCCTGAAGGACCGGCTCGACGTGCCGGATCGCCTGCGCACTGCCGCCTACCATCAGGCAGTAACCGTTCTCCAGCCCCCAGATGCCGCCGGAGGTGCCGGCGTCGACGAATTCGAGATCGCGATCGGCCAGCCAGCGCGCGCGCCGCTGCGAGTCCTTGTAGTTTGCGTTGCCGCCGTCGACGATCACGTCGCCGGTCTGAAGCAGCGGTGCGAGTTCGTGGATGGCGCGTTCGGTGGGATCACCGGCCGGCAGCATCGACCAGACGATGCGCGGTGCCCGCAACTGCGCCACCGCGTCTGCCAGATCGCGCGCCGGCAGCAGGCCGTCGCTCGCCGCCAGCGCCTCGACCGCGGCCGGTGAGCGGTTGTGGCCGACCACCTCGATCCCCTTGCGCAACAGGCGTTTCGCCATGTTGCCGCCCATCCGTCCCAGTCCCACCATGGCGAGGCGCATTTGTGACCCCCGGTTCGATTCTTTATGATGCGGCCACACTAATACATTCCCAACGCGATTTCACTGGACGATTTCGCTGGACGATTTCACCGGATGATTGCACCGGGCCGGCGCCGCAACCCCGGCGCGCCATGACGGTCCGCGGCGTCGACGAGAACAACAATGCACATCCTGTTCGCGAGCAGCGAAGCCCATCCCCTCATCAAGACCGGCGGACTCGCCGACATCAGCGCCAGCCTCCCCGATGCCCTGAAGAGACTCAAGCAGGACGTGCGTCTGGTGCTGCCCGCGTACCTGTCGGTCAAGGCCGCGCTCAAGACGCGGCGCGTGGTGCAGGATCTGGATATCCCCGGCGCGCACGGCAAGGTCTCGATCCTCGAAGGCATTCTCCCCGGCACGCGCGTACCGCTGTACCTGATCGACTGCCCGCCCTACTTCGATCGCGCAGGCGACCCCTATCGCGCCACCGACGGCCGCGACTGGCAGGACAATCATCTGCGTTTCGGGCTGTTCAACCGCGTGCTGGTGAAGATCGCGCTGGGTCAGGCCGGACTCGACTGGACGCCAGGGATCGTGCATTGCAACGACTGGCAGACCGGCCTCGCGCCGGCACTTCTGAGCCTGTACAAGGGGCGACCGCCGACGGTGTTCACCGTCCACAATCTCGCCTACCAGGGGTTGTTTCCGCTGCACGTGGTCGACGACCTGATGCTGCCGCCCGAGTTGCTGGGGTTCCACCAGGGGCTGGAGTTCCATCATCACATCTCGTTCATCAAGGGCGGACTGGCCTATGCCGACCGCATCACCACCGTCAGCCCGACCTATGCGCGGGAGATCCGTTCGCAGCAGTTCGGCTACGGCCTGGAAGGCCTGCTCAACCATCGCGCCCACGACCTGAGCGGCATCCTCAACGGCGTTGACTACCGGCATTGGGACCCGGCGCGCGACGAACATCTCGTGCGCAACTACGACGCCAACGACCTGCGCGGCAAGGCGGCCTGCAAGGAAGATCTGCAAACCCATTTCGGCCTGCACGTGCGGGCCGACGTGCCGCTGTTCGCCAACATCGGGCGCATGGTGGAACAGAAGGGCATCGACCTGATCCTCGCCGCCTTCGGCAGGCTGCTGCGCGAACAGGAGATCCAGCTCGTCATTCTCGGCAACGGCGAACGCCGCTTCGAACAGGCCGTGCGCCAGCTCGCGCAAGCCTTCCCGCGCCAGGTCGGTGTCCACGTCGGCTATGACGAAGGGCTCGCGCATCGCATCGAGGCCGGCGCCGATTTCTTCCTCATGCCCTCGCGCTTCGAGCCCTGCGGCCTCAATCAGATGTACAGCCTGCGCTACGGCACGCTGCCGATCGTGCACCGCACCGGCGGACTGGCCGACACCGTGGTCGACACCCACCCGGGCAGTTTCGAGGACGGCAGCGCCACCGGCTTCGTGTTCGAGCCTCCGACCACCGAGGCCTTGCTTGGCCGCATCCACGAAGCACTGGCGCTGTGGCGCGACCACGGCATCCGCGATCGTCTGATCGGCCAGGGCATGCGCCAGGACTTCGGCTGGGACATCAGCGCCCGCCGCTATCTGGATCTGTACGAATCGCTGCGCTGACCGGCCCCGTTCTCAACTTTCCTCGCCGGCAACGGGTATAATCCGCAGCCGCCCGACCCCCACTGCACCTTCGGTGTCCGACCCGCCGGACGCACCGGCCAGTCCAGCACCCGATACCCGCGATCATGAATGCCAACACCACCTCGCCGTCCATCCCCCGCGACAAGGAATTGCGCGCCAGCGTGAAACTGCTGGGCACCCTGCTCGGCAACATCCTGAGGCGTCACGCCGGCCCGCAGGTCTATGCCGCCGTGGAGGCGCTGCGCAAGGGTTACCTCAGTCAGCGCAAGGAGGACAACCCCGTCCGGCGGCGGCGGCTCATGCGGCTGATCGCCCGCATGGACGCGGCGACGCTGGAACAGGTGATCCGCGCCTTCAGCACCTACTTCTCGCTGGTCAACATCGCCGAAGAGGATTTCCTGCACCGGCTGCGCCGGCGGCAGGTATCGGACGGCGGACCGTTGTGGGTCGGTTCCTTCGGTCACACGGTGCAGCAGTTCCATGAACAGGGCATACCGGCCGAGGCCCTGCAACACCTGCTGGACCGCCTGTGCTACATGCCGGTGTTCACTGCCCATCCGACCGAGGCACGCCGCCGCACCATCATGGAGGCGCAACGCCGGATCTTCGTCACGCTCGACCGCCTGAACGATCCGCGCCTGGGACGCGGGGAACGTGCGGACATGACGCGGCTGCTCGAATCGCGCATCAACATCCTGTGGCGCACCG
This sequence comes from Chromatiales bacterium, assembly GCA_028695255.1. Classification (GTDB taxonomy): domain Bacteria; phylum Pseudomonadota; class Gammaproteobacteria; order Ectothiorhodospirales; family Ectothiorhodospiraceae; genus JAQVJI01. Next base: position 2,875 of record JAQVJI010000067.1, read on the forward strand.
ACGAGGTGCGGGTGAAGAAGCCGCAGGTGCAGGACGAGATCAAATACGGCCTGTTCTATTTCCAGGAAAGCCTGTTCGACGCGGTGCCGATCACCTATCGCTATCTGGAGAAGGCGGTGCGGCGCAGCTACGGTGAGCATCCGGACGGCACACCGGCGGTCGCCATTCCGAGTTTCCTGCGTTTCGGCTCCTGGATCGGCGGCGACCGCGACGGCAATCCGAACGTCACGCCCGCGATCACCGAACTCGCCTGCCGCCTGCAGATGGAGGAGGCGCTGGACGAGTACCTGCGGCGGGTGAGCGAGCTGCGCCACGTGCTGACGCACTCGGCGCGCCTGTGCCAACCCTCGCAGGCATTTCTCGACAGTCTGGCCGAGGACGCCACGATCGCCGCCGCCGTGTTCCGCGGCAAGGTCGATCGCTTCGAATACGAGCCCTACCGGCGCAAGTTGTACTTCATGCGCCACCGGCTGGGCGAGACGCTCGCCACCGTGCGCCGCCGCCTGGCCGGCGAGAACGCGGTGCTGCCGGCCAACGCCGCCTATTCGAGCAGCGAGGAGTTCTTGCGTGACTTGTGCGTCATGCGCGATTCGCTGTACTCGCACGACGACGCGGACATTGCCCAGGGCGAACTCACCGACCTGATCCGGCTGGTCGAGACCTTCGGCTTTCATCTGCAACAACTGGACATCCGGCAGGAATCCGGCGTGCACAGCGCCACCGTGGCGGAGGTGCTGAAAACCACCGGGCTGTGCGAGGACTACGCGGCACTCGACGAGGCGGCACGCACCGCCCTGCTCGGCCAGTTGATCGCGCGCGATGAGCCGATCCGTCTCAAGGGTCTCGAACTCGGCGAACAGACGAACGAGACCATCGAAACGCTGCAAGTCGTGGCGCGCATGCGTCAGGAAGTCGGTCCGGATGCGATCGGCACCTACGTCATCTCGATGACCCACCACGCCAGCCACGTGATGGAAGTGCTGTTCCTGGCCCGTCTGGCCGGGCTGGCCGGCATCGGCGAAGACGGTCCTTTCTGTCACGTCCGCATCACACCGCTGTTCGAGACCATCGACGACCTCAAGCGCATCGAGGACGTGCTCGGCAGGCTGCTCGGCGATCCGGTCTATGCCCGCCTGCTGGCCGCTTCCGGCAAGCTGCAGGAGGTAATGCTCGGCTATTCGGATTCCTGCAAGGACGGCGGCATCCTCGCGTCGAGCTGGAACCTGTACGAGGCGCAGAAAAAAATCGTCGCCATCACCAACGCGCACGGCGTCGCCTGCCGCATCTTCCACGGCCGCGGCGGCACCATCGGCCGCGGCGGCGGACCGACCCACGAGTCGATCCTCGCCCAGCCGCCGGGCACGGTGCAGGGCCAGATCAAGTTCACCGAGCAGGGAGAGGTCCTGTCCTACAAGTACAGCAACCTCGAAACCGCGGTGTATGAACTGTCGATGGGCGCCACCGGCCTGATGAAGGCCAGCCGCTCGCTGATCGAGGCGCCACCGCCGGAGCGCAAGGACTTCCTCGCCATCATGGACGAACTGGCGAGCCTCGGCGAACAGGCCTATCGCGACTTCACGGACCGCATGCCGGGCGTGCTCGACTATTTCTACGAAATCACCCCGGTGTCGGAGATGGGGGCGCTCAACATCGGCTCGCGACCCTCGCATCGCAAGCAGGCCGACCGCTCCAAATCCTCGATCCGCGCCATTCCGTGGGTGTTCGGCTGGGCGCAGTCGCGCCACACCCTGCCGGCCTGGTACGGCATCGGCGCCGCGATAGAACAATGGCGCGACAAGGACCCGGTGCGGCTGGCGCGGCTCCAGTCCATGTACCGCGAGTGGCCGTTCTTCCGTTCGCTGCTGTCGAACACCCAGATGTCGCTCAGCAAGGCCGACATGCGCACGGCCGAGGAGTACGCCGGGCTGTGCCACGATTCGCAATTGGCTGCGCGCGTGTTCGAACGCGTCAACGGGGAGTTCAATCGCACCGTCGAGCAGGTCCTCAACGTGGCTGACACCAAGATGCTGCTGGACGAGAACCCGGTGCTGGCGCTGTCCATCTCACGCCGCAACCCCTACATGGACCCGCTGAACCACATCCAGATCACCCTGCTCAAGCGACACCGCGACGCCGTCGCCCGTCAGCAGGAGGATCCCTGGCTCAGCCCGTTGTTGCGCTCGATCAACGCGATCGCCGCCGGCATCCGCAATACTGGTTGATTCACGCCGGCGTCATGGATGCCGGCGACACTTCGAGCCTTACACGAAAGCGGGGAAACCGACGATGAAAATGCAACAGATACGCGCCGTCGCCGAAGAACGCGGCGTCCGGGCCGGCAAGCTAGGCAAGATCGATCTGGTACGTGCGGTCCAGCGCGCGGAAGGTCACTTCGACTGTTTCGCCACGGCCTGGGAAGGCATTTGCGATCAGTACGCCTGTCTGTGGCGCGAAGACTGCTTCGAGCTCGCCGCGCAGGCAATCACGCCCAAGGCCACGGCGGCGGCGGTTGCGGAAGAGACCACGGCAAAACCGAAGGAAAAGTCCAAGCCGCGCAAGGCGACGACCGAAAAACCGGCCAAGGCCACGACAAAGACCAAGACGGCTAAGAACCCCAAGGCGCCCGTCCAGGCCACCAAGGGCAAGACGGCCAGGAAAAAGGTCGAGGACAAGGTCGTCGCGCCGGCCAAACGCAAGGCCAAGACGACCAAGACGAGTACCGACTGAGGGGGGCGTTACGGCCTCAGGCCGCTTGTACCGGTATCGAGTCGCCGGTACGCACGATGCGGTTACGGCCGTCCAGATAGACCAGCGCAGGACGGAAATTCGCCGCCTCGGCCTCATTCATCTGCGCATAGGCGCAAATGATGACGCGGTCGCCGGGACGGGCCTTGTGGGCGGCGGCACCGTTCACCGAAATCACGCCGCTGCCGCGTTCGGCACTGATGGCGTAGGTGGTGAAACGCTCGCCGTTGGTGATGTTGTAGATCTGTATCTGTTCGTAGGGACGAATGCCCGCCGCTTCCAGCAGGGAGCTGTCGATGGCGCAGGAACCCTCGTACTCCAGTTCGGAGTGGGTCACGGTGGCCTTGTGCAGCTTGCACTTGAGCAGGGTCAGAAACATGTTGGTCACCTCGGGCGTTCGGCTGCGTTCGAGCCTGAATGTGGCCCCGGAAACGCAGGGGTCGCAATTATGCGGGATCAGTCACCGGCCGGCAAACCCGCAAGCCGCGGAATCTTCAGGGGAATGTTGTCGATCAGTCGCGCACGGCCGAGCCAGGCGGCAGCGAGTATCACCAGATCGGTATCGTCCGCAGCCGGCGAATTCAGGTCAGATGCCCGCCGGATCGCGACATATTCGGGCCGGAATCCGCGTTCGGACAGGCGTTCGGCAGCCGCCCGTTCCAACCCCCGTTGGTCCTGCTCACCGCTCTGCAATCGCAGACTGACCTCCAGCAGGGTCTGGTACAGGCCGGGTGCCCGGGCACGCTCCTCGCGCGTCAGATAGCCGTTACGGGAACTCATCGCCAGACCGTCGCCCTCACGCACCGTCGGCTCCACGATGATTTGGACCCCCATGTCGAGGTCGTCGTTCATCCGTTCGATGACCCGCACCTGCTGAAAGTCCTTCTCGCCGAACACGGCCAGATCCGGCCGCACCATGTTGAACAGCTTGCACACCACGGTCGCCACGCCGACGAAATGCCCGGGCCGGTGTTCGCCTTCCAGCAACGTCGTGATGCCGGGCACTTCCACCCGCGTCACGCCCTCGCGTCCGCGCGGATAGACCTCGATCTCGGATGGCGCGAACAACAGATCGGTGCCCGCCATGATGAGACGGTCGCTGTCCTGTTCCAGCGTGCGCGGATAGGCGGAAAGGTCCTCGGCACGGTCGAATTGCAGCGGATTGACGAAGATCGTCGCCACCACGCGCGCGGCAAGCTGACGGGCGCGGCGGATCAGTGCGATGTGGCCGTCGTGCAGATTGCCCATCGTCGGCACCAGCGCGATGCGCTCGCCACCACTGCGCCAGGCGTGCAACTGGGCACGCAATTCGTCGACCGTGTGTATCGTCTGCATCGGCCTCAGTCCTGGAAACAATGCTCGGGCGCCGGGAAACTGCCATCCCGCACCGCCTGGCAATAGGCCCCGATGGCTGCCTGCACGCTGTCGCAGCCGGCGAGAAAGTTCTTCGCGAAGCGCGGCGAGCGGTCCGGCGCAACGCCCAGGATGTCGTGCAGCACCAGGATCTGACCATCGCAATGCGGGCCGGCGCCGATGCCGATGACGGGTATCTCCACCGCGGCGCGGATCTCGGCCGCCAGCGTCACCGGCACACATTCGAGCAGCAGCAGATCGGCACCCGCCGCCTCGACCGCCCGCGCGTCCTTGATCATCGCCTGTGCCGCATGCGCGTCGCGGCCCTGTACCCGATAGCCGCCGATGCGATTGACGGACTGCGGACGCAGTCCGAGATGTGCGCAGACCGGGATACCATGGCCGGCGAGCGCCGCCACGATCTCCGCCTGCTCGGCGTCGCCTTCGAGTTTGACCGCCTGCACACCGCCCTCCTGCATCAGACGGCCGGCGTTGGCCAGCGCCTGTGCCGGCGTGGTGTAGGAGAGAAACGGCATGTCGGCCATCAACAGGGCCTGCCGGCAGGAACGCGCCACGGCGCGACAGTGATAGACCACGTCGTCCACGGTCACCGGCAGCGTCGTGTCGTGGCCCTGGATCACCATGCCGAGGGAATCGCCGACCAGGATCAGGTCCACGCCGGCGGCATCCTCCAGCGCCGCGAAACTCGCATCGTAGGCAGTGAGGCAGACGATCTTTTCGCCGCGACCGCGCATCTCGCGCAAATGGCGAACGGTACGACGGCGGGTCTGTTGATGAACGCTCATGACATCCTTCCCCGGGGTTACATCGAGAACGGCAGCGGATTGAAATAATGACGCCCGGCCCGCGCCGTCGCCATGAAATCGACCAGTTGCCGGAAGTCCGAATCGCGGTTGACCCAGTCGATCGCGGTCGCGTTGACGATCAGCAGCGGCGCATCGTCGAAATGATAGAAGAAACTCGCATAGGCGTCGCACAGGCGTTGCAGATACGCGCTGTCCATGCGGCGTTCGTAGGCCCTGCCGCGGCGCTGGATGCGTTCCAGCAGCACCTCGACCGGCGCCTGCAGGTAGATCACCAGATCGGGCACGGGCGCATCCAGCGCCAGTTGCTGGTAGACCTGATCGTAAAGCGCGTACTCGTCGGCGGCCAGCGTGATGCCGGCGAACAGTTGGTCCTTCTGCATCAGGAAATCCGACACCCGCCGCCCCTGATTGAAGATGTCGCCCTGGCGCAACGACTGCATCTGCCGGATGCGTTGCATCAGAAAACACAACTGCGTCGGTAGCGCGGCCGCCACCGGATCGACATAGAAACGCTCGAGAAACGGATTCTCCTGCGGCTGCTCCAGCAACAGTTCGGCCTGGAGCTCGTCGGCGAGACGACGGGCAAGACTCGTCTTGCCGACGCCGATCGGGCCCTCCACGACGATGTAGGACGGCAGTTTGCGGTTCATGTGAAGGAATCGGGCAGATCTCGTTTCAAACCCGGAGCGTGCTCGATGCGCATCAGACCGGCGCGCGGACAGGCATCGACCAGCGCGGCCAGCGGACCGAAACCCGGCACGTCGAGTTCAGGGGCAATCTCGAACAGAGGATACAGGACGAAGGCACGTTGCGGCAGACCGGGATGGGGCACGACGAGACCGGCTTCATCGATCATCCGGTCGTCGTACAGCAGAAGGTCGAGGTCGAGCGTGCGCGGCCCCCAACGCTGCAGCCGCTCACGGCCATGCCGGCGCTCGATCTCGAACAGCATCTCCAGCAACGCGCGCGGTTCGAGCCCCGTCGTCAACGCCGCCACGGCGTTGACGTAATCGGGCTGATCCGAGGGTCCCATCGGCGGACTGCCGTAAAGCGACGAACAGGCGACCAACCGGCTTTGCGGCAGTGCCGCCAGCTCAAGCACCGCCTGCGACACCTGATCGGCGGGCGATTGCAGATTGCTGCCGAGGCCGATGTAGGCCAGGGCCTCAGGCATCGGCGTTCGGCTTCTTCTTGCGGGGGCGGCGACGCCGACGCGCACCGCTGCGGGCATTGCCGCCCGAGTTCTCGATCATCTGGCGACGTTCGTCCTCGTCGACCTCCTGTATCCGCGCCCACCACTCACAAAGCTCGGGATCGGTCTCGCCGGAACGCGCACGCAGGCAGAAGAAGTCGTAGGCGGCGCGGAAACGGGGATGTTGCAGGAAACGCAGTACACGACCGCCCTGACGCTGTTCGAAGCGCGACTGCAACTCCCATATCTCGCGCATCGGCAGACCGAAGCGCTTCGGGATCGCGGTATGGTGCAACTGCGAATCGAGCAACGCGGAACCCGCCGCTTGCAGGGCCGCAAGTTCCAACACGCCGTGCTGCATGAGCGACTGCGCGTGGAGCCGCACCGGCTCCCACAACAGCGCCGCATACAGAAAGGCCGGATTCACACCCTTGGTCTCGCGGATGCGCTCATCGGTATTGCGCAGGGCATTGGCGACGAAGGTGATGGGGAAGCCCTGCTCCTCGTGCGACAGCGCCTCCTCGGTGGCCGGGAACAGATAGCCGAACAGGCCGTAATGGCGCAGCAGTTCGAAGGTCTGAAGCGCATAGCCGCCGTGAAACAGCTTGAGCACTTCGTCGAACAGACGCGCCGACGACACGGCACTCAACAGGTCGGAAAACTGCGGGATCAGCGTCTCGCTCTCGGGATGCAGCCGGAAACCCAGCTTGCCGGCGAAGCGCACCGCACGCAGCATGCGCACCGGGTCCTCGCGATAACGCAGTTGCGGATCGCCGATCAGGCGCAGCACGCCATTTTTCAGGTCTTCCATGCCGCCGGTATAGTCGATTACCGAGAAGTCCTGGATATCGTAGTACAGCGCATTGACCGTGAAGTCCCGTCGCCATGCATCCTGCTCGATGGTGCCGTAGACGTTGTCACGGATGATGCGCCCGTCCTCCATCAGCGCGTCACCGCCCTCGCCTTCGTCGTCGTCGATGGTGGCATGCGGGGCCCGGAAGGTGGCGACCTCGATGATCTCGCTGCCGAAATGCACGTGCGCAAGCCGGAAACGACGGCCGATCAGACGACAGTTGCGGAACAGCCGCCGCACCTCGTCCGGATGAGCGTCAGTGGCGACGTCGAAATCCTTGGGTTCACGGCCGAGCAACAGATCGCGCACACCACCGCCCACCAGACAGGCGCGGAAACCGGCATCCTTGAGCCGGTACAGCACCTTCAGTGCATGATCGCTGATATTCGCCCGGGAGATGCCGTGCTCGGCACGCGGGATGATTCTCGGCGCGGAAAGGTTGGGGGAGTCCGGTGTGCTCGACACGTTTCTTGTTGTGTGGATCGTAGGCTGCTGTATAATACCAGCTTTCCCGCCTCACACGCATGCTCCCATCGTCTAGCGGTCCAGGACGTCGCCCTCTCACGGCGAAAACCGGGGTTCGAGTCCCCGTGGGAGCGCCAATTAAATCTGCAACTTACAAGCAACTTCGCCGCGCCGGAGTCGAACTTAGGTAATTCTTGGGCAATATGCGCTACGCTGGTGCGCACGACCTTCTGCCCCACACCGCGCCGGCACCTCGGGCAACACTATCCAGCACCACGATTCGTAATACCGCCGACAGCCTCAAGGCCGCCGGCTGTACGCCTCGTCAAACACCATCCCAGCGCCGGATTCACGTCCCGCACCCGGTCGACCACGCTACGCGCCCACTCGAAATACACGCGCTTGCGGTCATCCGACCAATCGGCCGGCGGACAGGCCACGATGTCTCGCAGGTTGCAGGTCTTGTCGGCCATCTTCACCAGTTGGGCGCGCAGCGACACCTGGGCCGCGTGCTCGACCTGAAGACGCTTGCGCTCGGCTTTCGGCAGCGCTTTGTCGTCGGTGACTTCCAGCACGACGCCGGCAATATCCGGTCCGAACGCGGCCATCCACTACAACCGGCGAAAGGTCTTCATCCGGTCGGTGCTGACCCACAACGAATACAGCCGCGGCGGCTGGAGGCGGAAAGAAACATGACCCACACCCACGACACGATGCACGCCCCGAAAGCGATTCTCCGGGCGTGGATGCCGTTCAAAAAGGCCGTCGGCGTCACCTCGGTCCGAACCAAGGCGGACTATCGGCGTGCGCTTGCCATGATCGACATGCTGCTGGACGAAGTCGGCGACGACGAAAGCCACCCGCTCGCCGACGTGCTCGATTTCCTTTCCGATCGAGTCCGGGAATACGAAGACGAGAATATCGTCATCCCCGAGGCCGAACCGCGAGAGGTGCTTCGCTTTCTCATGACAAGGCACGGGCTGACGCAAAGCGACCTCGCCGATTGCGCGCCGCAAGGACGCATCTCCGACATCCTCGGAGGACGGCGCGAAATCAGCAAGGAAGTCGCCAAGAAGCTCGCGCAGCGGTTCGGCGTGCGCGCCGATGTGTTTCTCTGACAGCACCGGAACCACGTTCCGATCAAGACCGAATCACGCAGGACTCTGGCGGAAAGCCGGGCGCCATGCGTGATGACGATAATTGCCCCCCTATTCCCGCGAGTGCGGCCTCCGAAACCCTGCGCCTGTACATCCGAACCGACGCAACCCGTAGTGGCGTAGCCCGGATGCAGCGCAGCGGAATCCGGGGGATGGTCGGCGACCCTCAGCAACACCAAGCTCCCAAACCCCGGATTCCATTTCATTCCATCCGGGCTGCGCTTGCTACGCTTGCCGCGTAGGCGGATGAGGTCAAACCCAGCCCCGCCGCTGCATCTCCGCCAGCATGCGCTCGGCGGTCGCGATGAGCACCGGCACGAACTCATGCCCGGTTTGCAATGCGTCGGCGAGCAGCACCGGATCTTCCATGTACTCGTGGATCATCCGATTGCGCAGTTCACGCACGGTAGTCCAGCGGTCGGCAGAGTCGAGCAGCCCGAGACGCTCCGCATGGTCGAGGTTGTCGATCGCGGCGCCGGTCCGTTCGCCCATCGCACGCAGGAGTGCCGGGAGAAGCTTGTCGCCGAGGGTGTCCTGCAACCGCGCGAAGCGGCTGACGAATGCCTCGGCGCGCTCGGACAGATCGGGGTCATCCGCCAATACCGCGGCAATCTGGGCCGTCATCGGAGTAGCGAACAGGCGACGGTCGGTCGTCGAAAGGTGGTCGCATTCCCGCCGCACGACACGCGACAGAAAGCGCAGGCGTTCGGAAAGGGCCGGCAGGATCACAGCCGCACACCTTCGCGTGCCGCGATCTCATGGATCGGCAGACGCGCGAGGTTGGGAGCGCTGATGATGACGTCGACCTTGCGGCCATGGAAGGCGCGGGAGATTTTCGCCGCCATGCGCGCACCGAGCAGGGCCGGGTTCTCCACCGGCCGATCGATCTCGACGAGCAGATCGACGTCGCCGCCACACGCGGCGTCGTCGAGCCGCGAACCAAACAACCGCACGCACGCATCCGGCCCCGCAATCTCGCGGGTCAGCGTCCTGATCGTCTCGATTTGCTCACGGCTGATTCGCATGCGGCCAAGTATACATGGGAGCCCAGCGACGGCCCGGTTACCACCCCGCCCATCGGTCAGGTCGGCAACCGTCAGCGACACCAACCTCCCAATCTCCGGATTCCATTTCATTCCATCCGGGCCACGCCTACTGCGGCTTGGGGCGCCGATCGCGGACGATGTACATGCCCCCGCGGTCGAGTTGCAGGGCGATCAATTTCTGCTCGGCCAATGCGCGCAATTCCGTTGTCGTTTCGGTCGGCCCCATGACCGACTCGGCCACGTCGAGCAATTCATCGATGTTGCCGCACCATCGGCCGTGTTCGGCGTGATAAATGGTTTGCAGGTTGAAGATCTGCTGGTCGAGCCAGGACTCGCCGCGCTGCTGCATTTCCGTTTCAACCTTGCTGATGAACGCCTCTACCGCCCGATCGTCATCGGTTCGGTCGCGCAAGACATGCTTGGTGCCCAAAATGACCAAAACCCGATTCTTCGAGGTTTCGTATTCCGCGACGCGGCAGGGACCGCCGTTCGCCTTGCGGTAACGAGACGGGAAACTCATGTCCCACGAAACCTGCGTTGGCTCGTGGCGTACCGTGCGCGGCAGAATGTGCATGCCGCCGCACAGCGAATCGTGCACCCTCGCCGGGTGGTAATCAAAAACTCTGGTTCCGGGTTTGCCGACTTCGTTCATCGCGTCGATGAAGCGCTGGTAGCGCTCATCGGTTTCCTTCCAGAAATGCTCCGTATCCTCCAGCTTCCAGCCGCGCTGGTTGACCGTGATCGCCGCGACTTCGATGACGTTCTTCAAATCTTCCAGTGACTGTTCGAAGGCGGCCTTGCTTTCGATCGAGAAGCGCTCATCGAA
>JAQVJI010000248.1 GCA_028695255.1 Chromatiales bacterium
CGGGTTTTGGCCTGTATTGAACCGCCCCGGAAATCGCGGAGGCTCGTTGGTTTAAGTCACGCCGCTATTGCGATCTGACTGGTGAGTTGCCGGCAGTAGTTTGCCCCAGCTTCTGCGGGGGGCAGAATATGTAGCAAAGCGAGTGGCGGACCCGCGATGCCGGGTGGTGTGGGAGGGGCACGGCCTATAATGACCGTCCCCTATCCCGGTTGGCGGATCCGTCATCAGGTTTGAATTCACGGGTCCGTCCTTGTCCGGTCCGGATGAAGCATGCCCGCCTTGGCGAAAGCTTGGAATGAGCAGTGACCGATTCCGATACACATTCAAGCAGTGACCGGCCGGCGATGGGCAATTGCTGGCCGACGCCGCAACAGGTTCTGCTCCTGCGGGCTGCGGTGTCGGCTCCGTCGCAGGCGCTGGCAGCGTGGCGGGAATGGATGACCGTGGTGGATGTCGAGAATGACCGTATCGACGTCGGCAGCTATCGGCTGTTGCCGATGGTCTACACCAACCTGCGGCGGCACATGCCGGACGAGCCCCGGTTGAAAATGCTCCAGGGATTGCATCGCCGCACCTGGTACGAGAATCAGATGCGCTTTCGCGCCTGCCGCGCCATGTTCGAAACCTTCGCCGGGAGCGGTATCGACATGCTGCTGCTCAAGGGCTATCCGCTCGCGGCACAGTATTACCGGGATCTGGGCGCGCGACCGATGGCGGACATCGACGTGCTGGTGCCTCGCCAGCGGGCCATGGACGCGATCCGGCTGCTCGCCGCGCACGGTTGGATTTCGACCTGTTTTGGCGCCCGCGGTGTCGACGACGACATGCTGGACGTCAAGGCTTCGCATGGTTTCACCGACGGGCGGGGTGGCGAGATCGATCTGCACTGGCATGTGTTGCAGGCAACCCTGGATGAACGGGTGGACGCCGAATTCCGGGATGGCTCCGTTCCGCTCCAGGTGCGCGATCTCCACTTTCGGACCCTGAATCCCGGTGATCTCCTGCTGCACGTGTGCACGCATGGTCTGGTGTGCAACGACGTTTCACCGATACGCTGGGTGGCTGACGCCATGGCCATTCTGCGTCAGGCGCCATCGATCGACTGGGGGCGTCTGGTACGGATCGCGTCGCTGTCGAACACGACGCTGCAAGCGCAGGCGGCATTCACCTATCTGCGGGAGACGTTCGATGCCGACGTTCCGGCCTGGGTCGCGGACGAACTGGCGCGCATTCCCGTCAGTACGGTTCGCAGGCGTCTGCATGCCGTCCAGCTTTCCCCCGGCATCCTGGGGGGCGTCCACGCCGACTGGTACCGCTACCATGCGGACGTCGCGGACCGGAAACCCGGCTATTCCGCGCGATCGCCGCTGGCCTTCCTGCGCTATCTGCGCGTGCTTCAGGGCAAGGACGGCTTGTGGCAGGTGTTGACGTGGGGCGGCTCGCGTCTGGTGTATCGCTTGTCGTCGTCGGTTCGGGATGCCCTCCGGCGAAGACTGCCGTTTCCGTCCGGGCGTTTCGATTCGACGCAGGAGTGACGGCGGGGTGTGCGAATGTCACGGAGTCCGTTTTCGCCGTCGGTCCAGTGACGCCTTGAGGATGCGTGCGTAGTCCCTCCGGTACTCATCCTTGAGGCGAAGACTTATGTTTGCACCGTGGATGCGCCGGTACAGCAGCGTCTCCGGCAGCGTCCGCATGCGCAGCCCCGCCTCCTGGGCGCGCAGATACCAGTCGATGATCGAGCCCAGGGCAAAGGTCTCGTCGAAATGCCCCACCCGATGGAAAGCGTCCCGCCGTATCAGCATCGTGCCGGGGACTTCCGCTGGTTGACCATCGCCTCCATGGGGAACGGGTCCTGAGAAGTTCAGCGCGTGGCCGAATACTGCGTCGAGTTCCGGCGCGTCGTGAAGCGCCTGCATCTGCCGGCTCAGTTTGTGCGGGACCCACACGTCGTCGGCATCGATGAAGGCGAGCCAGTTCCCTTTGGCGTGGCGGATGCCATGGTTCAGGGTCGGCGCATGGCCACGAGCTGCGGAATGCAGGCAGACGACCGGCTCGCCGAAGGCATTCGCGATCGCCACCGTCCGATCCCTCGAATCGTTGTTCACCACCAGTACCTCCATTGCTGGATAGTTCTGTCCGAGTACGCTGTCGATCGCCTCGCGCAGATAGGCCTCCGCATCACGGGCGGGGATGACGACGCTGATCATGTCCATGGTGTTCTCAAGCGTTGTTTCATGCGTCTGGCAAGGCCGATGGGTGAACGATAGTGACGGCGGGCGAGTGAATGGGCATCGTCCTGCGGCGCATAGCCCAGCAGGGCGCGGCTGCCGGAGATGTCATGCGGGGTGGGATCGTTGTCCGATATGCCGTTGAACACGCCGAAATGGACGGCCGCCGGTGCCTCGATGCTGCATGTGAACAGCCTGATCATGTCGCCGTGCGTCAGGACATGATCGAGATGCGGGTGTCCCGGCCACAGGATACGGTCGCGCGACGAGAGTACCCGGCCGAGCCGCAGGCAGTGAATCGACAGTGATGTCGAGGCCGCGATCTCTTGAGCCCAGGTCTCCACTTCCCGTTTGGCCTGCGCGTAGTTGGTATCGGCGTAGATGTCGATGTCGATGGCCAGGCTGCTGGCAAATATCAGGCGGCGGCAGCCGGCAATTGCGGCCGCATCGAACATGCTGCGTGTGCCGTCGATGTTCACGGGCGAGAGCATCTCGCGCGGTGAGTGCAGACTGCCCGATATGGCGAGATGTACCACCGTGTCGATGCCCGTGCACAAGGCACGCATGTCTTCGGTGTCGCGCACGTCGGCCATGACGCCCCTGGCTCCCTTCGATCGCCGGATGGGCCGGACGTCCACCAATACGAGGTCGTAGTCGGTTCTCCATGCACGGGCAAGCTGCCGGCCGACCTGGCCGGCGGCCCCGGTGATCAGGACCGGTCGCTTGCCCGTCATGCTGGCAGCCGGTGCGCCAGATTGCGGTCCAGCATCGCTTCGAGGCGCCGGATGTCATACCGGAAATAGCGTTCCGTCAGCTCGTTTTTCAGGTCG
>JAQVJI010000068.1 GCA_028695255.1 Chromatiales bacterium
GATCTGCGCATGGTGGTTCCATGTAAGGAAAAATTGGGGGCATTTGGACCGTTCTCCCTCCAGCGCAGTAGATCAACCCCAAGTCCGACAGGCTGCTAGCGCCGGGAACGACGGCGCCGACCGCCCTTGCGCCCCTCCTTGCCCGCGTCCTGCGGCGCCCTTGTCGCCTCGACCGGGGCCTGGACCGGCGCCTGGGCCTGCGGAGCGGCCTTCTTCTTGCCGCGCGGACGACGACGCTTCTTCTTGGCGGCGCCCGTGTCGGCCTTGTCCGTCTCGGGCGCGGCGGCACCGGCCTTACGCTCTGGCGCGTGCTTTGCGTCCTTGGCCCCACCCTTGCGCTTGCGCGGCGCGGCACTACCAATGTGCACCGGTTCGCCGCAGGGCAGGAAGTCGATCTTGCGGTCGTCGAGACTGACCCGCGCCACCTTCACGCGCAGCGCATCGCCCAGTCGAAAACTGCGGCCGCTGCGTTCGCCGTGCAGGCGGTGCCCGACCGGATCGAAGCGGTAGTAGTCGTTGTCGAGCGAGGTGACGTGCACCAGTCCCTCGACATAGATGTCCTTGAGCTCGACGAACAGCCCGAACGACGTCACCGCGGACACGATGCCGTCGAACTCTTCGCCCACCTTGTCCTGCATGTACTCGCACTTGAGCCAGCCGACCGCATCCCAGGTCGCCTCGTCGGCGCGCCGCTCGGTCATCGAGCAGTGCTCGCCGAGCGACTCCATGTCGCCCATCGAGTACGGGAAGGCACGCGGCTTGCCACCTTGAAGCACGTGCCGGATCGCACGGTGCACCAGCAGGTCGGGATAGCGCCGGATCGGCGAGGTGAAATGAGCGTAGTCTTCGAGCCCAAGGCCGAAGTGGCCGAGTATTTGCGGCGCGTAGACCGCCTGCGACAGCGAACGCAGCAGCACCGTCTGGATCAGGTGCGCATCGGGCCGTTCGCGGACCTCTTCGAGCAGCTTCGCATAGTCCTTCGGTCCCGGATCTTCCCCGCCGCCGAGCGACAGACCCAGTTCGTTCAGGAACGAACGCAGCGTCTCCAGCTTTTCCGGCTTCGGGCCTTCGTGCACGCGAAACAGCGCCGGCATGCGATGGCGTCGCAGGAAACGCGCGGCAGCCACGTTGGCCGAGATCATGCATTCCTCGATCAGCTTGTGGGCGTCGTTGCGCACCACCGGCACGATGCGCTCGATCTTGCGCTCAGGGCCGAACACGATGCGCGTCTCGGTGCTTTCGAAGTCGATCGCGCCACGCCGATCGCGCGCCTTGCGCAGGACCTTGTAAAGCCCATGCAGATCTTCCAGATGCGGCAGCAGGGCCTCATGACGGCGGATCACCCGTGGATCGCGCTCGACCAGCATCGCCGCCACCTCGGTATAGGTCAGGCGTGCCTGCGAGCGCATCACGGCCTCGTGGAAGGCGTATTCCTTGATCGTGCCGAGCCGCGTGATGCGCATCTCGCACACCATGCACAGGCGATCGACCTTCGGGTTGAGCGAACACAGGCCGTTGGACAGCACCTCGGGCAGCATCGGGATCACGCGCTCAGGGAAGTAGACAGAGGTGCCGCGGTGCTGCGCCTCCTTGTCCAGGGCATTGCCCGGCTGTACGTAGTGCGACACGTCGGCGATCGCCACCCACAGGCGCCAGCCCGCAGCGTCGCGCTCGCAGAACACGGCGTCGTCGAAGTCCTTCGCATCCTCGCCGTCGATGGTGACGAGTGGCATCTCGCGCAGATCGAGCCGCCCCTTCTTGGCGCGTTCGGCCACCTTGTGGCCGTACTGATCGGCTTCCTCGGTCACTGCATCCGGCCATTCGAGCGGCAGGCCGTGCGAACGGATGGCGATGTCGATCTCCATGCCGGGCGCCATGTGCTCGCCCAGCACCTCGACGATCTCGCCGATCGGCCGCGTATGTTTGGAGGGCTGTTCGCGGATGCGCGCAATGACGATCTGGCCCGGCTGTGCCGCCCCCATGCCCTCGGGCGGGATCAGGATGTCCTGACTGATGCGCTTGTTGTCGGGCGCGACGAAACCGATGCCGCCTTCCAGGAACAGACGCCCGACCACCTGTTCGGTGCCGCGCTCCAGCACTTCGAGCAGTGCACCCTCGCGGCGGCCGCGGCGGTCGACGCCGACCACGCGCGCCAGCGCGCGATCGCCATGGAAAACCGAGCGCATCTGCTTGGGCGACAGGAACAGGTCGTCGCCGCCGTCGTCGGGCACCAGAAACCCGAAGCCGTCCGGATGACCGATGATGCGGCCACGCACCACGTCGGTCTGGTTGACCGGGACGTAGTCGCCGTTGCGATTGCGCAGCAACTGGCCATCGCGCTCCATCGCGCGCAGACGTCGCGACAAGGCCTCGAGGTCGGTGTCGTCGCTCAGACCGACCTGCCGCGCCAGGGTTTCGAAGGACAGCGGTTCGGCGAGTTCGGCGAGTGCCTCAAGGATGAACTCGCGGCTGGGGATGGGCCGCTCGTACTTGGCGGCCTCGCGTTCGAAAAAGGGATCGTGGGGAGTGGTGGAGTGCTTTTTTCTCGACATGCAGGGAATAATCCTTGGGGAAAAGTGCGGGCGATTGACAACCCTGCCCGGTGACGCTAAATTGCGCGCTTCTCGCAGTACCCGCCCCCGAATGCCGAGGTGGCGAAATTGGTAGACGCGCTAGTTTCAGGTACTAGTGGGGGAAACCCCTTGGAGGTTCAAGTCCTCTCCTCGGCACCAGCTTTCCTGTTTTTCCGTCTTTCTTACCCATCTTTCTGGCCCGTCGATCCCGAGCAGACGCGGCGCCGGTCGCCTTTGCGGCGGCAAGTCTACGCCCCTTTTCACGAACTGACCATCGCTCCCGTAGCGGCATGGTCCGCGTTCGTCACAGGTCCTCGCGCCGCGATGCGGGGCCGCGGCGGCGCTCGAGCGCCATGCGCAACAGCTTTTCCAGTTCCAGGATCGCAAACAGCGCGACGCCGATCAGCAGGATGAAGGTACCTTCCACGATGCCCATCGGGCGGCTGCCAAAGAAGTGCTGCATGAAGGGCGCGTAGGTGAACATCACCTGCAGAGCGGTCACGACCAGGGCCGCGACCATGATCGCACGCGTACCGAACAGGCCGGTGAGCGTCAGCGAGCGGGTACGTAGCGAGCGCACGCTGAACAGATAGAAGACCTCCATCACCACCAGCGTGTTGACGGCGTAGGTGCGTGCCTCGTCGATGCTGTAGCCGGCACTCGTCGCCCACAGATAGACGCCGAAGATGCCTGCCAGGAACAGAACCGAAACCAGCAGGATGCGCCAGAGCAGGAACGGCGAAAGGATCGGTTCCCGCGGCGGGCGCGGCGGACGCGACATCACGTCGCGCTCGGCCGGCTCGAAGGCCAGCGCCATCGCGAGCCCGACGGAACTGACCATGTTCACCCACAGCACCTGCACGGGGGTGATCGGCAGGGTGTAGCCCATCAGGATGGCGGCGATGATCGAGCCCGATTCGCCGCCATTGATCGGCAGCAGAAACATGATTGCCTTTTTCAGGTTGTCGTAGACGGTACGGCCCTCGCGCACGGCAGCCGCGATGGAGGCGAAGTTGTCATCCGCCAGCACCATCTCCGACGCCTCCTTGGCCGTCTCCGTCCCCTTGCGACCCATCGCCACGCCGACGTCCGCCTGCTTGAGCGCGGGCGCGTCGTTGACGCCATCCCCGGTCATCGCCACCACGTAGCCGTCGGCCTGCAACGCCTTCACCAGCCGCAGCTTGTGCTCGGGCGTGGTGCGCGCAAACACGTCCACATCCGCCGCCACGCGCCGCAACCCCGTATCGTCCAGGCCATCCAGGTCCTTCCCGGTCATCACCTCGGCGTGATTGCGCAAGTGAATCTGACGCGCGATGGCCTTGGCGGTCTCGGCGTGGTCGCCCGTGATCATCTTGACGCGGATGCCGGCCTGCTGGCATTCGTTCACCGCGGCGATCGCCTCCTCCCGTGGTGGATCGATGAGGCCGAACAGACCCAGCAGGACCAACTCGTCCTCCACGTCGCCGAAGTTCAGTTCGCGATGCTCGACCCGGGTATCGCGCATCGCCACCGCCAGCACGCGTTGACCGCGCGAGGCCAGTGCCCTGACGCGCTCCAGCCATTTTGTCTTGTCGAGCGGCCGGTCGCCGTCGCGGGTGCGCTCCCGGCTGCACATCTCCAGCAGCCGCTCGGGTGCGCCCTTCACATAGATGAAGGCATGCCCCTCGTGGTCGTGATGCAACGTCGCCATGAAGCGGTGCTCGGCCTCGAACGGAATGACGTCGACGCGCGGTATGCGTTTGGCCTCCAGGACCGGATCGAGACCGGCCTTCGTCGCGGCGGTCAGCAGTGCGCCCTCCATCGGATCACCGTCGACGATCCACTGCCCTTCCTGTTCCCGCAACACGGCATCGTTGCACAGCGCCATCGCGTGCACGGCCTGCATCAGCAGCGGCTCGTCTTCGACCGCAATCTCGTGACCGTCCAGCATGAAGTCGCCATGCGGATCGTAGCCGACGCCGCCGACTTCATAGATGTGTGCATCCGCCGCGATCGCACGCACAGTCATTTCGTTGCGCGTGAGCGTGCCAGTCTTGTCGGAACAGACGATCGATACCGAGCCGAGCGTCTCGACCGCCGGCAGGCGCCGGATGATGGCGTTGCGCGATGCCATGCGCTGCACGCCGATGGCGAGCGTCACCGTCAGGATGGTCGGCAGGCCCTCGGGGATCGCGGCCACCGACAGCGCGACGGCGGCCATGAACATCTCGGCCGCCCCGACGCCGCGCACCCAGATGCCGAACGTGAACACCAGTACGCCGAGTCCCAGGATCGCCATCGTCAGCCAGCGCGCGAATATGTTCATCGCATGCAGCAGCGGCGTGGTGATCTGCTGCACGTCGGCCAGCAACGCGCTGATCTTGCCGAGCTGGGTATGACCGCCGGTCTCCACCACCACGCCGCTGCCGCGACCCGCCGTCACCAGCGTACCCGAATAGGCCATCGCGAAACGGTCGCCGAGCGGTGCATCGCTGGCAACCGCGTCCACCTGTTTCTGTACCGGCACCGACTCCCCGGTCAGTGCCGCCTCCTGCACCTGAAGGTTCTTGACCTGCAGCAGACGCAGATCGGCCGGCACCTTGTCGCCGGCTTCGAGCAGCACGACGTCGCCCGGCACCAGATCCTCGGCCGGCACGCTGATACGCCGGTCGTCGCGCAACACCATCGCATTCGGCGACAGCATGTGGCGAATCGCTTCCAGGGCCTTTTCGGCCTTGCCTTCCTGGATGAAACCGATGATGGCGTTGACCAATACCACCAGCAGGATGACGTAGGTGTCGACCCAATGACCAAGCAATGCCGTGACGATCGAGGCACCGATCAGCACCTGGATCAGGAGATTGTTGAACTGGGAGAGAAAACGGGCGAGCGGACCGCGGGTCTTCGGTGGTGGCAGGCGGTTGTGACCGAAACGTTGGAGACGATGGTCGACGTCCCGTGTCGACAGGCCGTGTTCATCGGTCTCGACGGCCGCAAGCGCCTCCCGCGGCGTCATCGCATGCCAGGATCGATCAGTGGTCGGCGTATCTGCGTCGTCGGTCGGCATCGTCATGGCGAAGCAAGACCCACTCGATGCGGGCCTGTTCCGGTTATCGTTGATGATCTACATCCGACTGCACCCCGTCCCTGGGGTTCCCCGCCTTGCGCCTGTCAGGCGAAGCTGTGGCGCAGTACGATGGTCTGATCGCGGTCCGGGCCGGTGGAGATGATGTCGATCGGTATGCCGACGACTTCCTCGATGCGACTCAGATAGTTGCGTGCATTGAGGGGCAGGTCGTCGTAACGTGTGATGCCCTCGGTGGAGGTGTTCCAGCCCGGCATGTCCTCGTACACCGGCCGGCAACTGGCATAGGCCTCCGCGCCGCTCGGCGGCACCGCCACTTCCCTGCCGTCGCATTCGTAGCCGACGCACAGGCGGATGGTCTCCAGGCCGTCGAGCACGTCGAGCTTGGTCACGCACAGACCGGTGATGCTGTTGATCGCCACCGCGCGGCGCAGCACCACGGCATCGAACCAGCCGCAGCGACGCGCGCGCCCGGTGGTGGAACCGAACTCGTGACCGCGCCGCGCCAGGTGCTCGCCCATGGCGTCGAACAGCTCGGTCGGGAACGGACCGGCACCGACGCGCGTGGTGTAGGCCTTGGTGATGCCGAGCACGTAATCGAGATACAGCGGGCCCACGCCGCTGCCCGTGCAGGCGCCGCCGGCGGTGGTATTGGAAGAGGTCACGAACGGATAGGTGCCATGGTCGATGTCGAGCAGCGTGCCCTGCGCGCCCTCGAACAGCACGTTGGCACCGGCCCGACGCAGTTCGTCCAGACGCTGCGGCACGTCGGTGACCATCGGTTGCAGCACGTCGGCGATCGCCAGCGCCTCGTCCAGCGTCTGCTGAAAGTCGACCGTATCGGCCTTGAAATAATGCTTGAGCGCGAAGTTGTGGTAGTCGAGTACCTCGCCCAGCTTGGCGGCGAAACGCTCGCGGTGGAACAGGTCGCCCAGACGCAGGCCGCGGCGCGACACCTTGTCCTCGTAGGCCGGGCCGATGCCGCGGCCGGTGGTGCCGATGGCGGCGGCGCCGCGCGCCTTCTCGCGCGCATGGTCGAGGCTGACGTGATACGGCAGGATGAGCTGGCAGGAATCCGACAGACGCAGACGCTCCTGCACCGGCACGCCGCGCACTTCCAGTTCCTGCATCTCCGCCATCAGCGCCTGCGGCGACAGCACGACGCCGTTGCCGATCATGCACTCCACGCCGTCGCGCAGGATGCCGGACGGAATCAGGTGCAGCACCGTCTTCTCGCCGCCGATCACCAGCGTGTGGCCGGCGTTGTGACCGCCCTGAAAGCGCACCACGGCGGTGGCCTTCTCGGTCAGCATGTCGACCACCTTGCCCTTGCCCTCGTCGCCCCACTGACTGCCGAGGATCACCACGAACTTGCCCATGCTTACATTCCCCTCACGGTCCACTGACCACTGACGTTGTCGATTATCCGGTCACAGCCCATCGCGCGCGCCGCTGCCGCGTCCTGACCGGCGAAGCCGCGGATCACGCGTTCGCCCGCCACGCGCAGTTCGCGTACCAGCGATTCCAAAGCCGCGCCCTCCGCCGCCGGCGCAAAGATGCCACCGGAGCTCGTCGGCGCGACATCTCGCGACAGGCGCACCAGCGTCTTGAGATCGGTGCTGAAACCGGTCGCCGGACGCGCGCGTCCAAATACCCTGCCGATTTCGTCGTAGCGTCCGCCGCGTGCGATCTCCTGCCCCTCGCCCGGCACGTAGGCCGCAAACACCACGCCGGTCTGGTAGTGGTAGCCGCGCAGCTCCGACAGATCGAAGTGGATCTCGGCCGCGGGATGCGAACGGCGCAGGGCCTCCGCCACCGTCGCCACGTAGTCGATGGCCGCGTGCACGTCCGGACCGGCGACGGCCAGCATGCGATGCGCCTCGGCCGGCGTGTCGTCGCCGCCCGACAGCGTCGCCAGCGCGCGCAACATGCCGCTCATCGCCGGTTCCAGGCCCAGCGCATCGACGAAGGCCGTGATCTCGGGCAACGCCTTGCGTTGCAGCAGTTCGAAGAAGGCCGCCTCTTGGGCGGCATCGAGTCCGGCCTGGCGTGCCAGCCCACGGTAGACGGCGACGTGACCGAGGTCGACGTGCACGGTCGGAATCCCGCAGGCGGCGAAGGTCTCCAGCATCAACTGCAACACCTCGACGTCGCTTTCCACGCCGGCGTGGCCGTAGAGTTCGGCGCCGACCTGCAGCGGACTGCGCGAGCCGGCGAAGCCGTCCGGACGCGTGTGCAGCACCGTGCCCATGTAGCACAGGCGGGACGGCGTATCGCGCCGCAGGCGATGGGCGTCGATGCGGGCGACCTGCGGCGTCATATCGGCACGCACGCCCATCAGGCGGCCGTTGAGCTGGTCGATGAGCTTGAAGGTATTGAGGTCCAGGTCATGACCGGTACCGGTCAACAGGGACTCGACGTACTCGATCAGCGGCGGCATGACGAGTTCGTAGCCCCAGCCGCGATAGAGATCGAGCAGCCGGCGGCGATAGTGTTCGAGGCGGTCCGCCAGTTCGGGCAGGGCCTCCTCGATGCCTTCGGGCAACAGCCAGCGGTTTTGTTGGGTCATGGGGCGGGAACGACGCTATGTGTGGATTCGAAATCCGCGGGCGGGGCGTTCCCACCGGCAGCGGGCGCTCATTGTACCCGATCCGGGCGGAACTACAGTCTCAGCCGCGAACCCAGTACAGCAGCAATGCACCCAGGATCATGCTGGCCAAGCCGATCTGGCGCAGCAGACGTTCGGGCATCTGCGCGATCTGCGCCAGGGTCTGACGGAAACCGCCGGGATTGAGAAAGGGCAGGATGCCCTCGATCACGAGCAACAGGGCGAGCGCCGCCAGCAGGTCGTTCCACATCGACGGCGCGGCCCGGCCCGGTGCTATTTCTTTTTGCCCGAAGACTGATTGAAGTAGCGGAAGAACTCCGAATCCGGCTCCAGCACGAACACATTGCCCTGCCCGGACAGCGTGTTCCGATAGGCCAGCAGACTGCGGTAGAAGGAGAAGAACTCGTGGTTGCGGCCATACGCCTTGGCGTAGATCTCCGTCGCCAGCGCATCGCCCTCACCGCGCAGGCGCTCGGCCTCGCGGTAGGCGTTGGCGAGGATCACCGTGCGTTCGCGGTCGGCGCGGGCGCGGATGCGCTCCGCCTCTTCCTGGCCACGCGCACGGAAGTCCTGCGCCACGCGGTCGCGCTCGGCGCGCATGCGGTTGTAGACCGACTCGCTCACCTCGTCCGGCAGATCGATGCGGCTGATGCGCACGTCGATCACGCTGATGCCGAGATTGCGCGCCGCCTCGTTGGCCTGCACGCGCAGGATTTCCATGATCACGCTGCGCTCGCCCGAAACGGCCTCCTGCAGGTTGCGCTTGCCAAACTCGTTGCGCATGCCGTCCTTGAGGATCTGCGACAGCCGTGCCTGGGCATTGCGTTCGTCACCACGAGTGGAACGGTAGTACTGGCCGACGTCGTCGATGCGCCACTTGACGAAGAAATCGACGATGACGTTCTTCTTCTCGCTGGTGAGGAAGCGGTCGGGCGGGATGTCCAGTGTCAGCACGCGCGCATCGAACTTGCGCACGTTGTTGACCAGCGGAAACTTGAAGTGCAGGCCGGGCTGGACATCGTCGCGCTTGATTTCACCCAGACTGAACAGGATGGCACGCTCGCGCTGATCCACCGTATAGGTGGACATCGCGATCACGACCAGTGCGAAGGCAGCGATGGCGCCCAGGGATTTGACGTTGATCATCAGCGCACCTCGCGTGAACGGGGATCGGGACGGGCGGCCGCATCGGAGGGCCGCTGCGTGGCCGACGACGGCATCGCAGTCGTGCCGCCTCCTGTCGTGACGCCGCCGTCGCGGATCAGCTTGTCGAGCGGCAGATACAGCAGATTGTTGCCATCCTTCACGTCGACCAGGATCTTGTTGGTGGAACCGAGAACCGCCTCGACCGCCTCCAGATACAGACGCTCGCGGGTAACGCCCGGCGCGCGTTCGTACTCGGTCAGCAACTGTTGAAAACGGGACGCATCACCTTCGGCGCGTGCCACCACCTGATCGCGATAGGCCTCGGCCTCCTGCCCGATGCGTGCGGCCTCGCCGCGCGCCTGCGGAAGCACGGAATTGGCATAGGCCTCGGCCTCGTTGCGGAAGCGCTGCTCATCTTCACGCGCACGAATCGCATCGGCGAAGGCATTCTGCACCGGCTCCGGCGGCTGGGCCTGTTGCAGGTTGACGGTGGTGACGATCAGTCCGGCGCCATAGGCATCCAGCGCCTGTTGCAGCAACTCGCGCGTACTCGCCACGACCTCGCTGCGGCCCTCGCCGAGAATGAAGTCCATGGTGCTCTTGCCCACGCGCTCGCGCACGGAACTCTCCATCGCCTGACGCAGCGTGAAGTCGGGGTCGCGCACGTTGAACGAATAGTCGGCGGCATCGACCACGCGGTACTGCACGCTGATCTCGACGTCGACGATGTTCTCGTCCTGGGTCAGCATGCGTGCACGGTGCTGGATGGAGCGCACGGAATCGACGTCGACGATCTCGACCGTCTCGATCGGATAGGGGAGATGCCAGTGCGGTCCCGGCGCGGTGATGCTCGCGAAGGCCGCGAATCGCAGCACGACGCCACGCTCGCCTTCACGCACGATGTAGAAACCGGAGGCCAGCCAGACCACCAGGACCACGATCAGTATCAGGCTCAGGCCCGCCGACGCCTTGCGACCGCCACCGCCGCCGAACAGACCGCCGAAACGATCGCCCAGTTTGCGCATGACCTCGTCAAGGTCGGGAGCGTTACCACCACCGCCGCGACCGCGGTTGTCGCTCCAGGGGTCACGACCCCCGTCTTTTCCCGGTTCGTTCCAGGGCATTAGCCACTCCGTCTGATTGGTTTTGCTGAATGTGGTGAAGGGGATACACGGGGCATCACGGCAACCATCGGCCGGGCGCAGTGCCCGGAACGCGCGTCCATTCTAGGTGCGGCCACCGGCACCCGCAAGCAAAGAGAACCGGTACAACGGGCAATCACCGGCTCGTCAGCGCCCCTTCAGAGAGCCCGGACGCGCGTGAAAGTTCCTCGAAGCGCCGCCGCGGCAGGCGCACGTCGAGATGCCAACCGCCACCCTCGTCGACCTGCTCGGACAGCACCGCACCCAGATCGAACAACTGTGCACGCAGTTTGCCGGCGGCTGGCGGCAGATACAGCCGACCGCTGACCATCTCGGGACCGATCTGGCGCACGATCGCCTCGCGCAGCAGGTCCATGCCATCGCCGGTACATGCCGACACCCATACCCGCGCCGGGGCACCGTCGGTCGCCGGCTCGTAGCGTGCAGGCACCTCCAGCAGGTCGATCTTGTTGAACACCAGGATACGCGGCTGGTCCTCGGCGCCGATCTCCGCCAGCACCTCGTTGACCTGCGCGATGTTGTCGTCGCGGCGCTCGTCCGCCGCATCGATCACGTGCAGCAGCAACTGTGCGTCACGCGTTTCCTGCAGGGTCGCCTTGAAGGCCGCCACCAGATCGTGCGGCAGATGGCGAATGAAGCCCACCGTGTCGGCCAGGATCGCCGCCTGCCCGTCCGGCAGATCGACCCGTCTGAGCGTCGGATCGAGGGTCGCAAACAACTGGTCGGCGGCATAGACACCGGCACCGGTCAGGCGATTGAACAGCGTCGACTTGCCGGCATTGGTGTAGCCGACCAGCGACACGGTCGGGATCTCGGCCCGCCGTCGCGCCTGCCGGCCCTGCTCGCGCTGGCGTTGCACCTTGACCAATCGTTGCTCGATCTGGCGGATGCGGCCGGCGATCAGGCGACGGTCGGTTTCGAGCTGGGTCTCGCCCGGTCCACGCAGGCCGATGCCGCCGCGCTGCCGTTCCAGGTGAGTCCAGCCGCGCACCAGACGCGTCGCCATGTGACGCAACTGCGCCAGTTCCACTTGCAGCTTGCCTTCGTGCGAGCGAGCGCGCTGGGCGAAGATGTCCAGGATCAGACCGATGCGGTCGAGCACGCGGCAACCGAGCGTCTTTTCGAGATTGCGTTCCTGACTGGGCGACAGGGCGTGATCGAAGATCACCACCTCGGCCTCTGCCGCCTGTGCGGCGGCGCGGATCTCCTCCGCCTTGCCGGCACCGACGAACAGGCGCGCGTCGGGCGCGCGTCGGTGGCCGCTGACCAGTCCGACGTCCTGCGCCCCCGCGGAACGCGCGAGTTCGACGAATTCCTCACGGTCTTCGTCGAGGGCCTCGCCTTCGAGATCGATGTGCACGAGGAGCGCGCGCTCCCCGGTCTTGGGACGTTCGAACAAAGGTGGCTACGATGGGCGAACCCGGTTATTCCTCGGCGGCGGTATCGTCGCCGGCGGAGAGTTTGACCGGGCGCGACGGCACGATGGTGGAGATCGCGTGCTTGTACACCATCTGGCTCACGCTGTTCTTGAGCAGGACGACGAATTGATCGAAGGAATCGATCTGGCCCTGGAGCTTGATGCCATTCACCAGGTAAATGGACACCGGAACCCGCTCTTTGCGCAGGGTGTTGAGAAAGGGTTCTTGTAAGGTCTGCCCTTTTGACATGGCGGGTACTCCTTGCAGGCTGTTCACAGCAATGTTGCTCGACGTGGCGAGGTTCGCCACTCCCGACGCAAACCACGATTGATACAGGGTTTTCGTGGCCGCGATTCGTTCGAGTCTACCACAGGCATTCAAAGATGCCCGTCGATCCGCGACGACAGGGCCGGCAGGTCGATCCCGTCGGGTTCGAGCCAGATCACGTCCGGGTAACTGCGCAGCCAGGTGAGCTGGCGCTTGGCGAGCTGACGAGTGGCGGTGATCGCCTGCGCGATCATGGTCTCGCGGTCGATCTCGCCTGCCAGCCAGGACCAGACCTGGCGATAGCCGACGCTGCGCATCGACGGCAGCCCGGGATGCAGGTCGCCGCGCCGGTACAGGGCCTCCACCTCGTCCACGAAACCATGCTCCAACATGGACAGAAAGCGCCGGGCGATGCGCTCGCGCAGCAGCTCGCGCGAGCCCGGCACCAGCGCCAGCCGCAACGGCCGGTAAGGCAAGGCCGCCCCGGCCTGACGATGGAAATCGCTCAACGGCCGGCCGGTGAGTTCGTACACCTCCAGCGCGCGTTGCAGGCGCTGTGGATCGTTCGGGTGGATGCGCGCCGCGGCCTCGGGATCGACCTCGGCCAGACAGGCGTGCAATGCCTCCCAGCCTTCGCGCGCCGCGCGCGCCTCGATCGCCGCGCGCACGGCCGGATCGGCGGCCGGCATCGCCGACAGCCCTTGCTCCAGGCTACGGAAATACAGCATCGTGCCGCCGACCAGCAACGGCACGCGGCCGGCGCGCACGATGTCGGCCATCTCGCGCAGCGCATCCTCGCAGAATCGCGCCGCCGACCAGGCTTCGGTCGGATCGAGGAAATCGATCAGCCGGTGCGGCGCCTCGGCCAGCACCTCCGGTCCCGGCTTGGCGGTGCCGATGTCCATGCCGCGATAG
>JAQVJI010000249.1 GCA_028695255.1 Chromatiales bacterium
ACGGCATCGACGTAGCGCAGCAGAAAGGCGCGTATCTGCCGCATGGCATCGGCCGTCACGTCCATGAGGTCGTCGCGCAACGACGTGTCAGGCGCCATATCGGTGAGGCCAGCCTCGTCATGCAGCACGATGAGGGCGCGGATGGCCCGATGTATGTCCATGAGGGCCGCGTCGACCCCCGCATCACCTGCGATACGGCCCGATTCGGCTGCGTCGCCGAGGCATTCAATGCCGGTGGCGAGACGGCGCACCGCCTCTCCCAACCGATGCAACCAGGAGCGCAGCCACACATCGAGCGGCAAACCGTCATCTGACGTCGGTCGATATTCGGCCCGCAATGCTCGTGCGATGTCGCCGCATAACGGCCCCAGTACCCGCGCGGCGTGGACGTGCCCCGGCTGAATTCGACGTTCGCTCATGATCGCCCCTCCTTCGATCCCGGGATGCGCGTGCGCCCGGGCGATCCTTTTCTATCACTGCCGGTGGCTCTGGGAATGAGCCTGTTCACGATCGTTCGATCGGGGCTGCCGCGGTCGTCGGGTGATGCTCGTCGCCCTGGAGCCGTTCCGCGTGGTCCGGCTCATCATTCACCGTAGCTGGCCCAGGTCCTCGTTCACGCCATCCAGATCGAACGTCTCCGGGTCGAAGCCTCCGCCGATCCAATCGAGCATGGTTGCGTGTTCTTCGTGTTCGGGATTGCCGATGGCTTCGAGGAAATGTTCGTAGCCCCAGATGCCGCCGCAGTCTTCGGGCGGGCAGGCGCGTTCGCCGGCGATACAGCGCGGATAGTGAACGCCGGGCTCGGGGTCGATGACCTTTTCGATCTTGATATCGTGTACCCAACTGTCACCGAAGTCGTATTCGTATCGGATGACGCTGCCCTTCCCGGCGATCCGGTCGAGACGGACCTTGCGCTCGTTTTCCGTGTCACCGGGGAATTCCGGGTCGGGCTCGCTGTAGGGGATGCCGTTGACCTCGAACATGTGCAGATGACCTCCGAGCCAGCCCATGGTGATTTGCAGGATGTAGTGCAGCTTGTCCAGCCGGATGTCGCTGCGCACCTGGATGCGGCGCCAGATGGGCGGTTTGCTCCCCTTGAGCGTGACCTTCAGTTGGTAAATCGGCACCTTTTTCATTCGTCGTACTCCCGATGGATGGTTTTCGTGTCGTGTCGATAAGATTGGGCAGCGAACCTGCCGCCATTCATCCGTACCGCTCCGCCGCCTCGCGGACGCGTGAGACGACTTCCCGCCGCAGTTCTTCCGGCGCGATGACTTCCACTTCAGGCCCGTACTTGAGGATGTCCATCAGCAGTTCGCGCGGATCGGAGTACGGCACTTGCAGTTGGTAGTGGTCGCCGTCGTAGTGTCCGATCTGGTCGGGGTGCCAGCTTTCGTCGGCGACCCAGCGGGCCATGCGCGGGGAGAAGCGCAGCACGGCCCAGGCCTTGGCTTCGCCGGTGAAGATGCCGAAGCTCGCGCCGAGGTGGCGCTCGAGGGCGTCGTCGTCGATGTCGCGCGCGGTTCGTTCGGTGGCGATGGGTTGGCGGATGCGGTCGAGCGAGAAGGTGCGGAGGTCTTGTGCCTGTTCGCACCAGGCGATGAGGTACCAGTTGTCGCGGTAGTGCAGCAGGCGCGCGGGGTGGACGCGTCGTTGCGTGGCGGCGCCGCGTTCGCGGCCGTGGTATTCCATGTCGAGCACGCGGCCGTTGAGCACGGCGGCGGCGATGGCGGCGAAGCGTTCGGGGTCGACCTGGCGGCGCGCGGTGGGTTTGAGGCGCACGCGTGCGGTGACGACGTCGGCGCTGTGGCCGCTTTGTTCGAGCAGCCGGCGGATGCGACCGCGCAGCGGGCCGATGTAGGGCGTGAGCAGGCCGGGCTGAACGGTTTCGAGCAGTTGCTCGCAGGCGAGCAACGCGAACAGTTCGGAGTCGTTGAACCAGAGGCCGGGCAGTTCGAACTCGGGTGCCGCAGGATCGTATCGATAGCCGTTGGCATCGCGATCGTAGACGATCGGCGCGTCCATGAAGTCGCGCATGTAGCCGATGTCGCGCACCAGCGTGGCGCGTGATCCGCCGAGTTGTTCCTTCAATCGTTGCAGCGATACCGGCCGTCTGGCCTCCCTGAGTATCGCGTGCAGGCGGTAGATGCGTTCCGCGCGATTCATTCCCCTTCCCCCGACTCCGATGTCCCGTGTCGGAGGATAACGCGAACTGCGTCAAATCGACATCGGATCAGCGCTGCTCGAACAAATCCTGGAACCAGCGCAGGCCGCGTCCGATGGGGTCGGTCTGTTGCGATTCGCTCGCGCAGGGTGCGCTTTGCGTCGGCGCGCTGCCGCGCACGAAGGGTATCCAGCGCACGTCGGTGCAGCCGGCGTCGGCGCGCAGGCCGCTCGCGGTGTCGATGCGCAGCCATTCGACGTTGTCGGGTATCGGTGGCGCCAGTGTGCGTGTCGGGATGTCGCTCATCAGCGAACCCCAGATCGGCAGCGCGCCGCTGCTGCCGGTGAGACCGATCGGGCGATTGTCGTCGCGGCCGACCCAGACGACGGCGAGATGGTCGGCGCTGTAGCCGGCGAACCAGGCGTCGCGCAGGTCGTCGGTCGTGCCGGTCTTGCCGGCGACGGCGATGCCGGGCAGCGTGGTCTGGAGCGCGGACGCGGTGCCGCGTCGCGTGACGTCGTGCAGCGCGGCGGTGACGAGATAGACGCTGGTCGGATCGGCGACGCGTGCGATGTCGAGCGGATAGCGGCTCAACACCTGGCCGTGGCTGTCCATGACCTCGCGGATCGCGCGCAGCGGTGCGCCGTAGCCGCCGGCGGCGAGTCCCTGATAGAGCTGCGCGACCTGATAGGGCGAGAGTTCGACCGCGCCGAGCAGCAGCGAGGGATAGGCCGGCACGCGCCGCGGCAGGCCCATCTGCAACATCTGGTCGACGACGCGACCGACGCCGACGCCGAGCCCGAGACGCGCGGTCGACACGTTGTAGGAATGCACCAGCGCGTCGAGGGTCATGACCTGACCGTGGAAAGATCGGAAGAG
>JAQVJI010000069.1 GCA_028695255.1 Chromatiales bacterium
TTCAACACGCTGTATCTGTCGCGCCGGCATCCGAACGTGCATTTCACCGGTCTCGATCTCATGGATCGTCACGTGCGCGCGGCGCGGCGCGAGGCGATCGGGCTTGCCAACGTTGCCTTCCAGTGCGGCAGTTTCGAGCAGGCGCGTTTTCCGACGCAGAGCGTCGACGTGGTATTCGGGGTCGAGTGTCTGTGCTATGCGCAGGATCTGGACGAACTGCACGCGCGCGTGGCGCAGGCATTGCGTCCGGGCGGACGCTACGTGCTGTTCGATGCCTACCGGCGCGAAGGCGTGGAACGGCGGCCGCAGCCGATGCAGACCGCGACCCGTCTGACCGAGATCACGATGGCGGTGACGCAGGGCTTCCGGCCGGTGGCCGACTGGACGGATGCGATGCAAAGGGCGGGGCTGGAAGTGAAGGTGGTGGAGGATCTGAGCGCGGCCGTGCTGCCGACCTTCCTGCGCATGCAGTCCTTCGCGATGGATTTCTTCGAGCGCCAATGGCGCGCGCGCATGGCGAACGCCATCTATTCCAAGTATCTGCTGCGCAACACCGTCGCCGGCCTGCTGTGGCCGTACACCATCAGCGGCGACGACGCGACGCTGTCGTATCAGATGATCGTGGCCGAGAAGCCGGAACAGGCCTGAGGCACCATCGCGGCCGACCCGCGTGGGCACTTCGCTTTGCCCACCCTACGGCTTGAACAAGCGTAGGGTGGGTTGAGGAACGAAACCCACGCGGACGGCCTCGCTTTCGTCTCAGGCCTTGCCCTGGAGCTGCAACACGACCTGTTCGTTCTCCAGCGTCGAGGTGTCCTGCGTGATTTCCTCGCCGCGGGCGATCGAGCGCAGCAGGCGGCGCATGATCTTGCCCGAACGGGTTTTCGGCAGGTTGTCGGCGAAGCGGATGTCGTCCGGCTTGGCGATCGGGCCGATCTCCTGACTGACCCACTCGCGCAGTTCCTTCAGCATCGCCTCGGCCGTCGCGCCGGTCGGACGCTCGCCCTTGCAGATCACGAACGCGACGATGGCCTCGCCCTTCACGTCATGCGGACGGCCGACCACCGCGGCCTCGGCCACGCGCGGATGCGCGACCAGCGCCGACTCGACTTCCATCGTGCCAAGACGGTGACCGGAGACGTTCAGCACGTCGTCGATGCGGCCCATGATCCAGAAGTAGCCGTCCTCGTCGCGGCGCGCCGAGTCGCCGGCCAGGTAGTATTTGCCGCCGAACTGGCCCCAGTAGGTCTTGCGGAAGCGGTCGTCGTCGCCCCAGATGGTGCGCAGCATCGACGGCCACGGCTTCTTGATCACCAGCAGGCCGCCCTGGTTGGCGCCCACCGGATGCCCTTCCTCGTTCACCACGTCGGCGATGATGCCGGGCAGCGGACGCGTGCAGGAGCCGGGCTTGGTCGGCATCGCGCCCGGCACCGGCGCGATCATGTGCGCACCGGTCTCGGTCTGCCACCAGGTATCGACGATCGGGCAGCGTTCCTTGCCGATCACCGTGTGGTACCACATCCAGGCCTCGGGGTTGATCGGTTCGCCGACGGTGCCGAGCAGGCGCAGCTTCGACAGGTCGTACTTCTCCGGCCACGTCTCGCCGAGCTTCATGAGCGCGCGGATCGCGGTCGGCGCGGTGTAGAAAATCGTCACGCCGTGGTCCTGACACACCTTCCAGAAACGCCCGGCGTCCGGCACGGTGGGCGTGCCTTCGTAGATGACCTCGGTGCCGCCGATGGCGAGCGGGCCGTAGGCGACGTAGGAATGGCCGGTGATCCAGCCGACGTCGGCCGTGCACCAGAACACGTCGCCGTCGTGCATGTCGAACACCCACTTGTTGGTGACGATCGCGTTCAGCAGATAGCCGCCGGTGGCGTGCTGGATGCCCTTCGGTTTGCCGGTGGAGCCGGAGGTGTAGAGCAGGAACAGCGGATGCTCGGCATCCACCCACTCGGGGTCGCACTGGTCGGCCTGGCCGGCGATGACGTCGTGCCACCAGACGTCTTCCTTGCGCATCACGACGTCGTTGCCGCAGCGCTTGAACACCACCACCTTCTCGATGCTCGGGCAGCCGTGGTCGATCGCCTTGTCGACCGCCTGCTTGAGTTCGACCACCTTGCCGCCGCGATGGCCGCCGTCGGAGGTGACGATCATCTTCGCGCCGGCGTCGTTGACGCGATCGCGCAGCGCCTCGGCCGAGAAGCCGCCGAACACCACCGAATGGATGGCGCCGATGCGCGCGCAGGCCTGCATCGCGACCACCGCTTCGGGGATCATCGGCATGTAGATGACGACGCGGTCGCCCTTCTGCACGCCCTGGGCCTTGAGGCCGTTGGCGAAACGGCAGACCTCGGCGTGCAGTTCGCGGTAGCTGATGCGGCGCGTGTCGCCCGGTTCGCCCTCGAAGATGATCGCCGCCTGATCGCCGCGCTGTGCCAGATGGCGGTCGAGGCAGTTCCACGAGATGTTGAGCAGGCCGTCGGTGAACCAGCCGAAATGCGGGGCACGGCTGTCGTCGAGCGTCTTGGTGAACGGCTTGTGCCAGTCGATCTCCTCGCGTGCGAGATCGCCCCAGAAGCCCTCGTAATCGCTTTCCGCCTTGCGGTGCAGTGCTTCCAGGTCGACAGCCTTGATGCGCGCACGCGCGACGAAGTCCTCGGCCGGTTCGAACAGGCGGGTTTCGTTCAGGACGGATTCGATGTTTTCGCTCATTGCCAGTTACTCCCCTGCGATTGGATCGAAGTGAATGGGTGAAACGTTTATGCGGATTCGACGATAATCCGTCGCTACTGTCATGCAAGAGGCGACCGCAGACCCATGGAACGCAAACCGACCGAACGAGAAGTCAGTCAGTTGATCCCGATGAGCGACCGGTTGGCCGCATCCCTGCGCTCGATGCTCGCGTATCTCGGTTTGGGATCGCGCCGGCTGGAGCCGGTCGACGACCTCGCGAGTCTGCGGCAGTTCCTGGAGACCCGCGCGAGTTTCATCGCGCAGACCTCGTTGTACGGCTATCTGCGCACGCGCATGGGCATGCGCTATCCGGAGCTGTTCGACGACGATCCCTTCGTGGTGTCGATCAACGTCGCCAAGTGGCATGTCTGGCTGGCCTGCCTGTCCGATCTCGCGGTCTACGCCGGCGGCATGCTGGCGCGTCATCCGCCGGGTCATTACGTTGAGACCGGCCGTCTCATGCAGGAGGTGGTGGCCCGGATTCTCGACGAGACCGGCGTGCCGGACGAGGCCGACGCGGAATTTCCGGCGCATGCCGAGCGGGTGCGTGCACGCATCGCCGACTGCGACTGGACGCGCGTGACCGACGACGAACAGGCGTTCAGCGAGAGTCCGCAGGCGGTCGTGCGCTGGGCGCCGATCGTGGACGAACTCAAGCAGCTCGACGAGGAGATCGTGATGAACTCGGTGCGCTTCCGCTGGCAGGAGGTGCGGCGCGATCTGCGGCAGTGCCTGGACGCGGAGGCGGTCCTGCGTTCGGCGCCCTGACGGACGGCGCAGCCTGCGCGGTGCGCAGTCGTGTCGGTGTGCCTGCCTCACGGCGAGATCATCCGGCCCAGGTAGTAGATGCCCTGCGCGATCTGGCCTTCGAGCGGGAACGACAGCATGCCCATCACCGAATAGCCGAGCAGCCACGGCATCAGATAAAAACGGAACATATAGAAGAACCACGCGACGTAAAGCGGCACCATCACGGGGATCAGGAAATCGGGGGTGATCGGTTTGAACAGCCGCAGCAGCGGATCGGTCACCCGGATGAAAAAACGGCTGAAGAAGAATTTGCTTTCTTCCGGCAGGAACAGGCGCATGCCGAAACGGCCGATCAGGGTCCACATGATCATGCCGAGCACATAGTCGATTACGACCACCCAGATTGGCAATTGGTCAATCATTCGGGATCAGATATTCCAGCTCTCACGAAAAAATATACCGGCACCACCGTGCGCGCCTGATGGGGCGGATTCGATGCCGGCCGCGTATGCACTTCGATCGACCGATGCAGCGACGGGCCGTGTCGATCCGTCGTGACGGATGCGGCCGATGTTACCGTGCAGGGTCCGGGAAAAGAAGCCGGGGCGAGTCGCCTCGCCCCGGCCCGTGATCATCGGCCCATGGTCATCTGTCCATGTGGCCGATGGTCGGCTTGGATCACGCCTTGGAAGGAATGATCGTGTCGCCGCTCGGCACGCGCACTTCGTCCACCATGCGTTGCGTTTCCTCGTCCGGCGCCTTGGTCAGCAGTGTGACCACGACCATGCAGACCAGACTCGCGACGATACCGACGATGCCGAAGCGCAGATGGTCCAGACCGATCCACGGTTTGGCGATGCCGTACCACGCTTCCGGATTGCGGACCGCGAGCAGGTACCACCAGCCGATGGCCAGACCGCCCACCATGCCGGCGATCGCGCCGGGACGGTTGGCACGCTTCCACCACACGCCGAGCACGAGCGGGAAGAACAGACCCGACATCGCGAAGCAGAACGCCCAGGCCACCGCACCGAGGATGCCGGTGAGCTTCATCGAGGCCACGAGCGCGCCGCCGGCACCGATGACGAGCAGCAGGATGCGCGCGGTGAGCAGGCGCTTGCGGGTCTCGGCCTTCGGATCGATGATCTTGTAGTAAAGATCATGCGACAGGGCGTTGGCCATGGCGAGCAGCAGACCATCGGCGGTCGACATCGCGGCCGCCATACCACCGGCGGCGACCAGACCCGAGATCACGTAGGGCAGACCGGCGATTTCCGGCGTGGCCAGCACGATGATGTCGGGATTGATGAAGAACTCGTTGATCTGCAGGATGCCGTCCATGTTGCCGTCCTTCACGGCCAGCAGGCCGATCGCGCCCCATTTCTGGATCCACGTCAACGCCATCACCTCGTCGATCGACTTGCCGATGATCGAGGTCGCCAGGTGCGGGTCGATCATCTGCAGCTTGCTGAACGTCGCCAGCGCAGGCGCCGAGAAGTACAGCAGGAAGATGAAGAACAGCGACCAGGCCACCGAGTTGCGCGCGGCGCGGACCGACGGCGTCGTGAAGTAACGCATCAGGATGTGCGGCAGCGAAGCGGTACCGATCATCATGCACGCCACCAGGGTGACGAACTGCCAGGCAGCCAGCGCGCCTTCCTTCGGCGTCGCGTGCAGCGCGGTCAGGATGCGCAGGCCCGGTACCGATTCCGTCGCGGCGGTGCCGACGCCGATGATCGGTTCGAGTTCCATGATGCGCTCAACCGCCGGACCGTACATGAACTGCGGCAGCCAGCCGAAGCCCTGCGTGCCCGACATCCAGAAGATCGGGATCAGGTAGGCGAAGATCAGCACGATGTACTGCGCCACCTGGGTCCAGGTCACCGCACGCATGCCACCCAGCATCGAACACACCAGAATACCGGCCAGGCCCAGCCAGACGCCGACCTCGAACGGAATCTGGAAGGCGCGTGCCGCGATGGTGCCCGTCGCGGTGATCTGTGCCGTCACGTAGGTGAAGGACGCGACCACCAGCACGACGATGGCGCAGAAGCGC
Organism: Chromatiales bacterium; assembly: GCA_028695255.1. GTDB lineage: Bacteria > Pseudomonadota > Gammaproteobacteria > Ectothiorhodospirales > Ectothiorhodospiraceae > JAQVJI01. The sequence continues at coordinate 5,543 of JAQVJI010000069.1, forward strand.
GCCAGCTTGCCGCCGTAACGCGTGCCGATGAAGTCCGGCACGGTGTAGCAGCCGAACTTGCGCAGGTAGGGCGCCATCAGCGTTGCGACCAGGATGTAGCCGCCGGTCCAGCCGACGATGAACGCCATGTAGCTATGGCCGGCGATGAAGATGCCGCCCGCCATTGCGACGAAGGACGCACCCGACATCCAGTCGGCCGCCGTCGCCATGCCGTTGAACACCGGCGGTACGCTTCGACCTGCGACGTAATAGGCCTCTACCGCCATGGTTCGCGACAGAATGCCGATGAAGGCGTAGATCACGATCGTGAAGGCCACGAACAGAATGCCGATCGTGTCGGCGCCCATGCCGAGTGTCTCGAAGAACGCCATCAGGAAGAAGAAGGCGATGAATCCACCGGTGTAGACACCGTAGATCTTCGGCAGATTTTCGACGAAGGATTTACCTTCCCATTGCATGCCCATGCTCGTCTCCCCCTCAGTCTTCTTGTTCAGCCACGCCGAACTGGACGTCGATGGCGTGCTGTTGCTTGTTGAACATGAAGAGCTGCACCACGAACACGATCAGTGAGCCCTGCGCGGAGAAGTAGTAACCCAGCGGCCAGCCGAGGAAACTGATGTTGTTCAGCGGTGCCGCGAACCAGTGAACGCCAAAGGCAAAGATGAACCAGACGATCAGGTGCCCGATCATCAGGTTTCGCGTCCGATGCCAATGCGCCTCCCTTTTTGCGATATCGAGTGTCATGGACATTCTCCTTCTGTGTTGAGTATGTGATTTAAACAGCCATTCTCGGTGCTGCTTCCTCCGACGATCCCTGTGTCGTTATGGCCATCCCTCCCTGCCGCATCCGTTGCGTCGTTCCCCCTTTCCTGATTGCAAAAACCCAATCTCAATGCGCCGACATGCGGTCGAGCCTGGCCTGCGTGTCCGCCAGGCCCGCCAGACCCCGCAGGTCGGTGCGCCCCTGCCGCCGTGCTTCCGAGAGCGCGATCAGCAGCAGTTCGGCCGTCACCAATGCGTCGCCCGAAGCACGGTGGCGTGCCGGCGCGGCGATGCCGAAATGCCCCAGCCACTCGTCCAACGAGCGCAGGCCCGCCTGATCCGGATACAGCGCCGGCAGCAGCCAGGCGAGATCCAGGAACGGATTCTTCAGCTTCAGTCCCAGGTGGCGCTTGAAGGCGCGCGTGAGCATGACGCGGTCGAAGTCGGCGTGAAAGGCGACCAGCCAGGACTTGCCGATGTGCTCCAGCACGCTCACCAGCGCCTCCGCGACTTCGGTCCCCGAGGCGGATTCCGTGGGCGTGATGCCGTGGATCACCAGATTGTCCTTGTCGACCCGTGCGCGTTCGTGCCGCAGCACGATCTCCGCCAGGCCGTCGATCTCCACGCTGCGCGGGCCGGCCGGCACCAGACCGACGGAAAGCAGTTCGTCGCTGTGCATGTCGAGTCCGGTGGTCTCGACGTCGATGACCACGAATCGCGCCCGGTCCAGCGGCGTGTGCGCCGACGGTGTCGGCAGGGTGTGCCAGTGCGAGACGCGCTCTTCGATGGCGTCTTCGAGCACCGGTGCGGGTCGGAACAGGCTGGCGAGAAAGCTCATGACCGGCGGCTCACAACTGGTAGTCCAGTTCGATGCGCGACTGGATCTTGCGCGCCTGACGGAAGGATTCCTTCAGGATGCGGCGGTCCAGATCGTTCAGTTTGTCCGGGTCGACGAAGTTGTCGGTCTCCTCGCCGGCCTGCTGCTGTTCGCGGTGATGACGCATGCGCAGCAACTGGATGTAGACGTAGGCATCGCACCAGGCCTCGCTCTCGTGACGCGGCACGACGCCCAGTTTGCCGAGGCCGCGGAAGCGTTCGAGGGTGTTGGTGGCGGTGATGCCGTGGGCCAGGGCGAGGATGCGCGCGCCGTCGACGAAGGGCGTGAGGCCATGCAGCTTGAGATCGATGCTGTTCGGGTGATCGGCCGAACCGGATACCACGAAATCGCGCACCAGCCCGAGCGGCGGCCGGTTGCGCAAGGAATTCTGCGCCATCATGCGCAGGAAGCGCGGCGTGCCCTTGACCTTGTCGGTGAACCAGCGGCGCAGCCGTTCCACGGCCTGTTCCGGACCTTCGATGGTGCGGAAGTCGAAGAAGATCGAGGCATTCAGCAGGTGCTCCGGAGTGCCCTGGTCGATCCAGCGCGCAAACCGCGCCTGCCATTCCTCGAAGCTCAGGCAGCATTCCGGGTTGCTCGCCATGATGTTGCCGGTGCACAGCGGATAGCCGCACTCGGCCAGCGCCTCGTTGATGCGCCGCGCCAGCGGCAACAGGACGGCGCGCACCTCGCCGTTGCTCATGTTCGGCGGCGTCTCGAACAGGATGCCGTTGTCCTGATCGGTCTTGAGCGTCTGCTCCTGGCGGCCCTCGCTGCCGAAGGCGATCCAGGTGTAGGCGAACGGCGGCGTGCCGAGTTCGGCCTGGCAGAGTTCGATCACGCGCCGCGCCACGTGGTCGTTGAGCAGCGTGATGATCTGCGAGATCTGCGCCACGCTCACGCCCTGCGCGATCATCTGGCCGATGAGCTGGTGCACGTCGCCGCCGAGCTTGATCAGCGCGCCGATGTCCGACGCCTTGTTGATCGCGCGCGACAGGCTGACCAGACCGACGCGTTGCAGCGAGAACAGGTCGCGCTCGGAAATGACGCCGTGCAGGCGCCCGCGCTCGGCGACGCAGACGTGGCCGAAGCCGCGCGAGGCCATCAGCATCGCGGCCTCGAAGGCATAGGCCGTCGGCGGCAGCGACAGCGGGTTCGGCGTCATGACCTGCGACACCGGTGTATCGAGCGGCAGTCCGGGCAGCGCGACGCGCGACAGCAGGTCGTGCAGGGTGAACACGCCGAGCGGCCGCTGGTCCTCGTCGGTGATCACCATGCTGCCGATGCGCTCGGCATCCATGATGCGCAGGACCTCGGCGAGCGGCGATTCGGGCCGGCAGGTGACGGGGGCGCGGCGGATGCGGTCGGCGAGGCGGATGTTGAGCGAGGTGTCGCCGCCCATGTTGGTGGCGGCGCTGGCCTGGACCTGACGATGCACCTGGTCGAGCAGGCTGGCCAGGCGGCGGGTGCAGAAGTCGTTGAAGGCGGTGCTGAGTTTCAGCAGCTTGTCGAAGTCGTCGCGGTCGAGTTCGAAGCAGAAGGTATCCTCGGCGGCGCGGTGGATGGTGCGCACCGGGCGGCGGGCGAGCAGGGCGCCGATCGGGAAGCACTCGCCCGGCACCAGTTCCCAGGCGTTGCCCGAGACCTGCTCGTCCTCGCTCGGCGTCTCGCCGCGCACGCGCCCCTGCTTGATGATGAAGAACTTGCTGGCCGGTCCGTTGCCGGGGTCGGTGATCTTCTCGTCGCGGGCGTAGAAGGACAGCCGCAGGCGCTTGGCCAGATATTCCAGGTGCGCCGGCTCCATCTGATCGAACGGCGCGTGCTTGCGCAGGAACTCCAGCACCGGCAGCAGTACGCCGGTGTGACGGTCATTGCCGGTTTGGAGGGGGGTGGTCGAACTCATGGGGCACCCGGAAATTGAATTGGTTACCGGGGAGCAAGGATCGTGCCCCTGAAAACATTCTTTGAATCATGGAGATATCGGCGATGATGTTCTTGTATGTGTTACCGGAGGTAACTGGTGTTACCAAGGGTAACGTGGTCGATCGAAATGGGGCCGCGTGTTGGACGGATGCCGTCATGAACGATACGATCCCGCGAGGGAATTCCTGGGAATACGCGCCAGCGGGTGATCGAGGTCAGCGTCATCATTCCGGCCCACAACCGGGCCACATACCTCGCGCGGACGTTCGACAGCGTGCTGGCCCAGCGCGGTGTGAGCCTGGAGGTGCTGGTCGTCGACGATGGCAGCACGGACGACACGCCGGAGGCGGTCGCCCCCTACCTGAACCGGCTGGAGTGCCCGGTGCGCCTGTTGCAGCAAGAGCGTCGCGGTCCGGCCGGCGCCCGCAATCTCGGTCTTCGGCACGCCATCGGCGAGTACGTCGCGTTCATCGACAGCGACGACCTGTGGCTGCCCGGTCACTTGCAGCGCGCGGCTGCGGTGCTCGACGACGAGCCCGAGGTCGGACTCGTCTGCAGCGCCATCCGGCAGATCGACGAGCACGACCGGCCGTTGCCCGATGCGCGCCGTCATCTGAAGGGCGAGAGCGGCTGGGTGTTCGACAAACTGCTGTTGCGCTGTTTCGTGAATTCGCCGACCGTGGTGCTGCGCCGTGCCGTACTGGACCGCACCGGCCTGTTCGATCCCGATATCTGGCCGCTGGAGGATTGGGACTTGTGGCTGCGCGTGGCCCGGCACGCGCAACTGCGGTTTCTGCCCGAGCCATCGGCGTTGTACCGCATCCACGTCGGGCAGGCGACGCATGCCGGACGGCAGAGCGCCACCCGGCGCGAGCAAATGACCCTCAAGGTGCTCGGCAAGGCCTTCGATCTCGGCGCCGACGAGACATTGCGTCGGCGCGCCCTGACATCCGCCTACACCCGGCTCGCCTATTGGTATCTGCTGGAGCACGACCCGGTGTCGACGCGCCGTTGCCTGCGGGAGGCGCGCGGGCTGCGCGACGCCACCGTCCCCGACGCCGTCCAGGCCGTGTTGTGGGGGCTGTCATGGCTGCCGCGTCGTCTGCGGGACGGTCTGGCGATCGAATCCATTCATCGGCGATGGTGATGGACGCGTCGTGACCGCCGTGACGCCATCGCCCGCCGCCATCGAACCGGTCTTGCGTTGTTCCGTCATCGTGCCGGTATTCGAACACTGGGACAGGGTGCCGGCGCTGCTGTCCTGCCTCGCAGCCCAGACCATTGGCACCGAATCCTTCGAACTGCTGCTGATCGACAACGGATCGAGCGGCGTGCCGGACGCCTCGTCGCTGCCGCCCTTCGCCCGCCTGCTGCATTGTGCGGAGGCCGGTTCCTATGCCGCTCGCAACGTCGGCATCGCACAGGCGCGGGCGCCGGTACTGGCCTTCACCGACGCCGATTGCGAACCAGAGCCGGACTGGCTCGCGCGCGCGTTGGCATGCTTGGCTGAGCGGGACGCAGAGACGTTGCTGGCCGGCGCGATCGCCGTCACGCCAAGGGACCCGCGAGCCCCGAACCGGTGGGAGCGCTACGACATGGTGATGGGCCTGCGGCAGCGCCACTTCGTACGCCGAGGCTATGCCGCGACCGCCAACCTGCTGGTGGCCCGTGCACTGGCGCAACGGCTCGGCGGTTTCGACGCCGCGCGCTATTCCGGCGGCGACGCGGATTTCTGCCGGCGGGCGCTGCTGGCCGGTTCTTCGCTGCATTACTGCGAGGGCGTCGTCGTACGGCACCCTGCGCGCGACGACTGGCGGCAACTGGCGGGCAAGGTGCGACGCATCAAGGGCGGCCAGTTGCGGGCCGGCGGCATGCGCCGCCGGGCGTGGTACGTATTCCGCAGCTTCGTGCCGCCGTTATGGCTCTGGTCCTACATCCTGCGCAGCCGGGGGTTGACGGTGGGGCAGCGCTTGCAGGTCTGCGGCGTGCAGGCCCTGCTCTGGCTGGTGGAGATGGCCGAGGCGTTGCGCCTGCTGGCCGGGGGTGCGCCGCGCCGGAGTTGAGGCTTCAGGCCGCGTTCCACAGGTTCTCCAGCACCGTGCGATGCCGCTGGATGTCGGATTTCGCCGCCTGCTCGAAACCGCGTTCGCGCATCTCGTCGGGCACCGGCCCGCGGACGACGTCGACCACCTCGGCGACCGAGTCGAACAGGATGCCGGCGCCGCCCAGATAATCCGCGAGGTCGGGCCGGATGTTGGCGAGGCAGACGCCGACGCCCGCCGCCTGCGCTTCGGCCACCGCCACCGGCCAGCCGACCGTGCCGATGCGCGGTGACGAGGTGTAGACCAGCCAGCGGTGCTTCTTGTACTCGGCCGGCATCGCGCGGTGCGGGATCGGAGGCATCATGCTCACCGGCTGGCCGAGTCGCGCGTTGCGGGCGGCCAGTGCGTCGCGCTGGTAGCCGACGGCGTACAGATGGTAGTCCGGGCCGGGCGCCATGCGCGCAAGTTGCAGAAAATCCTCCATGTTCTTCTTCGGGATGCAGGCGCCGACGTTCATGACCGCCTCGCCGTTGTCGCCGCGGTCGTGAAACATGGCGTAGTCCATCACCGGACGGCAGTCATGGATCTTGCGTGGATCGACGCCGGCGCGTTCGAGCCAATGCCGTCCGAAGGGCAGGGCCAGCACGCCCAGGCAGGCGTCGTCGTTGATGAGCGGCGCCGCGCGCCGCAGATGCGCCGGGCCGGTGGCGGCGCTCGCCAGCACGGCGTCCAGCACATGGCGGACACGGCTGCCGGTGCGGATGTAGCTGGTCAGGCGCGTCCGCAGGTCGCCGCTCCACAGCATGTCGAAGGCGTGACCGCGCAGGGTCCAGGGCAGTCCGGTGCGGCGCGACACCTCGGCCACCACTTCCGCCATGAAGGCCCAATGCGTGTGGATGAGGTCGAAGTCGCCATCGCGCGCGTATTCGACGATCCGCTCCACGTCGTCGCAATAGCGGAGCGGCCAGTCGCTCGCGTAGGCGACGTTCGGCTTGCGCAGAGCGACGATCTCGATCCGGTGGCGATCGGACAGCGCCCGTATCTCGGTTTCGATGTAGGTTTCCGTGAGCTGCGGATAATCGAACAGTAGGTAGAGTACCTTCACGCGGCGCTTTCCTGTCGGAGTGATGTGGCGTCTCCGCCGTGTGGGCGCGGGACGCCCATGTGGCGGTGTCGCACTATTGGCGGAGCGACGGTATCGGCGGTTGAATCGGGCATCCTCAGGGCTTCCTGTCGTCTACTCCCGGCGGTGCCGCACCTTCTTCTCCACCTTGGCCGCGACGTAGGCGGCGAATTCGCCGACGTTGTCGTAGCCCTCTGCAACGGCGAGGTCGGCGAGGGCATCGATGAGCTGACGCGTCCGTTCGATCTCGGCCAGGCTGCGGCCGCAGGTGAGGCAGGTCGTGCCGTCGTCGCGGCAGGCGGTCTGGCCCTTGCAAGGGGTGAAGGGGCGCGTGGCGGGCTGGGTCACGGCAGTTGCACCATCGTCGGCGCCTGCCAGGCCGGATCGCGGTGCTCGGCCACGACGGTGGTGTAGATGCCGCCGCGGACGTTGAATTCGGCCGTCAGGCGCATGAAGCGGGGGCGGGTGGTGGCGACCAGGTCGTCGAGGATGCGGTTGGTGACGGCCTCGTGGAAGGCGCCCTCGTCGCGATAGGACCAGACGTAGAGCTTGAGGCCCTTGAGCTCGACGCACAGCCGGTCCGGGACGTATTCGAGGTGCAGGGTGGCGAAGTCGGGCTGGCCGGTCTTCGGACACAGGCAGGTGAATTCGGGCACGCGGATGCGGATGGTGTAGTCGCGTTCCGGCTGGGGATTGGCGAAGGTTTCCAGGTCTTTTCTGGGCTGGCTGGGCATGGGTCGGTACCGGGATCGTGTAGGGAAAGCG
>JAQVJI010000250.1 GCA_028695255.1 Chromatiales bacterium
GACGGTCGACCAGTATCTGCGTCCGGAGTCCGAGATGCACGGGCGTGAATGGCGGCAGTGCAACGAGGGCATCGTCCACGAACAGGCGCGCGCTCTCGTAGTTGTGCTCGCGCGCGAAGTGAAAGGCAAGGGCGGTGAACGCCAATGCCTGCATGAACCTCGCGAGCGGATCGCGGTCGCCCTGCACGGATACCTGGACGATGCGCCCCCAACGTTCGTTGAGCCAGTCGTGGGCGACGTCGAAATCGCCATCGTTCCAGATGTCCCGCAGTTCGTCCCACAGGATCAGGGGCAATCCGTTCACGTCCGTCACCCGCGCGAAGGCAATTGCCCGCAGACCGGCCCGTTGCCTTCCTGTTCCTTGAATTCCGGCACGGGATGTTCCAGCCGTCCGCCATCGTCGTCCTCGACGTTCAGACGCATCGCCTCCAGTTCCATCTCGGCGAAATGCCGCGTCAGACGCGCCATTTCGCGAAAGAACGAATGCTCGCTCGCGCGCTCCACCAGCGAACAATAACCGCGGATCCAGCGCCCCAGGTGCTGCACCCAGAAACGGCGGATCGACTTGACCATGCGCAGATCCTCGGCCGCATCGCCCGCCTCTGCCGCCGCCCGCGCGCGATCGAGCAGCGCCGCCACGAACAGCAATTCGGCGCCGAGATTGTCCTCGAACACCCGGAAGCGGCCCGGCTTCACGGTGAAGCCGTGTTCGCGATAGAACTGCTTCACGGCCGTGTGGGCGGCCTGGTGATACCCGCCCTGCAGGCGCACCGATTCCACCGGCGGCAGACCGCCGGAGGTCGCGAACATCACGGTGTATTCGCAGGCGAGTGCATGTTCCAGGTCGGCCTGGGCCGGGTTCAGAAAATCCTCGTCGAAGCCGGCGCCCATCTGCGCCAGCGCGGCAAGCACCGCATTCGAACGCAGGTTGGCCAGGAATTCGCCGGCCGGCTCTTCGATGAAGACGCCGCCGAACAGGCGATACAGGTTGGCGCGGGCGGCATATTCCTCGCATTTGGTCGCGATATCGATATCGCCTGCGCCATCGTCACGGATCGACGCTTCGTCGGCGATCCGTTCACAGGAATGGGTCTGCATGATCGGTGGACTCCCGCATGGGTGTGGCGTTACGGCGCACAGCGGCACCCCTGGAAAGAGACCCCCGCCCGGCATGGGCGGGGGCAATCCTCATGACACCTGCTGAGGAGGCGGGTGCTCAGTGCCCACCGCCGACGTGCTTGCCCTTGACGCTTTCCGGGCCGGCCCAGCTCGCCATCTCCGGATGCATCTTGCGGTGCAGGTCGCCGTCGTAGGCGTAACGCTCGGTCTCCTTGCAGGCCTCGATGTGACTGTTCCAGTCGGCCTTCCAGTCACCGTACTTGTCGCCGGCCTGGGCCTTGGTGACCGTCACCACCGTGTCGTACCAGCCCTGCGAGCCGCCGATCGGATCGACGATCACTGGGATGATGACGTTCGGATGCACGCCGTGATCGTCCCACCACACGTTCTTCAGGTCGGGATCGTCCTGACCGCCGTATTGTCCCGCCTTCTCGTTCAGCTTGAGCTGTGCGAGACGTCCATATCCCCAGTGACCGCAGGCGGTGGAGATGGCGACCGTCTTCGGATGAATGCCCTCGGTGACGTAGACCTTGGTGACCAGATAACCGACCGGGCTCGTCACGCGGATCAGGTCGCCCGACCTGACGCCGATGCGGGCCGCCGTTTCGGGATTCATCCAGGCCGGATTGCTGTGCACGATCTCGGCCAGCCACTTCACGGCCGCCGTGCGCGACTGCTTGTGCACGTTGTACTTGTAGGTCGTGAGGATCAGCTCGTCGTCCTTCATGCTCTCGTGCATCGGAATGCGCTTGAAGGTCGGCATGGGATTGAATCCGAACTCCGCCAGCTCGGGCACGTGCACGTGCAGCAGGCGGTCACTGGTCGGGAAGCCGACCATGTTGCGGCCCTTGCGCCGGACGCCGATGATCTGGCCGTTCTTGTGGACCAGGCCCTTGCCGTCGACGGTCGCACCGGCCATCTCGGCGTCCGAGAGTTCCTTCATGTGCAGGCCGTACTCGGCACGGATCTCGCGCCCGCTCTCGTCGCTGATCTTGCCGGTCTTCGGATTGAGCTTGCCGTAGATCGGCCACACGCCGTGCTTCTTCAGCCAGTCGACGCCGCCGGCCTCCTTCAGGCCCGGGATGTTGTCGAACTGCTGGCGCATGTAGTCCTCGCCATCCTTGAAGTTCCAGTACTGCTTCATGCCGCGGCTGCCGTCGGCATCGAGCTGATGGATGATGTCGCGCAGATAGATGCGCGTCTCGCGCCCCTCGCCGAGCGGCTGGATCACCGGCTGGCGCCAGCCGAGCCAGGGCCAGAGCGAACTCGGCATCGATTCCGGCTCGTGACGTTCGAGGTACGGCACGTCGGGCAGGATCAGGTCGGCGTACAACGCCTCCTCGCCCATGAACGGCGTCAGGCAGACATAGTAAGGGATCAGTTCCTCGTTGCGGAACAGCTCGCCCCACAAGGCTTCCGAACCCGGATTGGTGTAGACCGGATTGTCCTGATACGAGAAGTAGACGCTGATCTTCTGGCGCCCGTCCGCGATCCAGTACGGCGTCATGTGGCTCACCTTGTGCGAGGCGAACGGGTACTTCGGATGCGCGGCCAGATAGGAGGCGTGCGCCGGACCCGGCGGCTTCGGGCTCGGCTGCGCATAGCCCATGCCGCGCGGCAGGCAGGTACCGCCCTTGTTCTCGATGTTGCCGGTCATGATCGACAGCATCAGGATGGCCTTGGACTGATACGAGCCGTACAGATGCTTCACCGGGCCGCGGTAGAAGAACACCGTCGCCGGCTTGGTGGTCGCGAACTCGCGCGCGAGGCGCTCGATGGTCTCGACCGGCACGCCGGAAAGCTCGGACGCCCACTGCGGCGTGAACTGCTGATAGTGCTGCTTGAGTTCGGCCGTGCTGACGTTGCACCAGGTATCGATGAAGTCGGTGTCCTGCAAG
>JAQVJI010000251.1 GCA_028695255.1 Chromatiales bacterium
AACTGGAAGTATTCGGCGGCGTTGACGACGGTGATGGTGTGAGTGCTGTCCAGCGTTTCGCGCAGTTCGTAGGCGGCGGGCATGCCGCCGGTTCCTGCACCGAGAATGACGATGTGGGCCATGGTTGGTTTTCCCCTCCGTGAAAAGGTCTTGGCTTGCGTGGTCTTGTAGTTTGAAGGGCGACGCATCCGCCGCCTGGAAAAGTGGCGGACGAAGAAGTATAGCGGGGATTCGGGCCAAGAACCCTATGCCGGTATGGGTATTGGCGCCGCCGGCCACGGTGGACCGGCGGCGGCCGAAACGAGTTACATGGACTGGCGGATGGTGAAGGCGCCGCGGATGTCGCCCTGCTTGAAGCCGCGCGCGGTGTCCTGCGGATACAGGCCGTCGAGCTTGCCGATCACGGCCGGATCGATCTCGGTGCCGTGGCACTTCAGGCACACCTCGCCGGTCGGGATCGCCTTCATGTAGCGGAATTCCTGCTTGCCATCGTTGGTGACGACCTCGAAGTGGTCGATCTTGGCGACGTCCTCGCCAGCGGCCTTGCGCTGCTCGAAGGACTCCAGCACCTTCTGCTCCCAGGCGTCCGGCTTGTTCTTGGCGTTGCGCGTCTTGAGGCTGGTACGCGCGATGTTCATGCCTTTCTGCTTCGACATGTCGGCTGCGATCTCGGGCGCGCGGGTGTTGCAGACCTCGATCGCCTGGGTCGGACCGCCGGCCTTCATGGCGGCGCCCAGCTCGCCCTGCAGGGATTTGGCGAATTCCTGGATGGCCGCGCGGGCCTCGCCGGCGCGCTGCTCGTCGGCCAGCAGCGGGGTGCTGGTCAGCGCAGTCGTGAGGGCGAGGGCGGTAAACAGTGCGGATTTCTTCATGTTCGTCTCCAATCGGGGTGGTGGTATGTGGTTATGGATATCGTCATCGCGTACGGCCCGCGGATTGTCCGGTGGGCGCGGGCGCGGCTCTGTGACTTGGTCACCGTCGGCCGCGCAACAGCACGTACAGTGCGCCGGTGCCGCCGTCGACCGGCCGGGCGGAGCAGTAGGCCAGCACCTCGGCGCGCTGTCCGAGCCAGTGGGCGACGCGGGTCTTCAGCACCGGGCCGGTGTTGGCCGAACGCAGGCCCTTGCCATGGATGATGCGCACGCAGCGCAGACCGGCGCGGGTGCTGCGATCCAGGAAGGCGACCAGTTCGTGCCGGGCCTCTTCGGCGGTGTGGCCGTGCAGATCCAGTTCCGCCTCGATGCGGTATTGCCCGCGGCGCAGCTTGCGCAGGACCGCATGCTGCACGCCGGGACGGGCGTGGCTCAGCATGTCGCCCGGCTGGATCTCGACCGGATCGATCGGATCGGACAGCAGGTCGGCCACCACCCGCACTTCGTCGGCGCGGGTCTGCTGCGGCAGCGGTTTGGGCCGCGGCGCTGACGCCGCCACGCGGCCGTTGCCGACCGGCCGGACCTCGCCCACCGCCTGCCGGAACAGTGCGTTCTCGTCGTCCGGTGGCGTGTCGCCGCTGTCTGCTGGGTCGGTCGGTGCTTTCATCGCCGCGCGGTTGCTGCCGGTGGTGGAGGCTTTCCAGTATAGTAACGGCCGAATTGGAAAAAGTTCTTCGATGCGAATCCTTCTCAGCAATGACGACGGCGTCCTGGCGCCCGGCCTGCAATGTCTGGCACGCGCGCTGCGCGGCATCGCCGACGTTCATGTGGTGGCCCCGGACCGCGACCGCAGCGGCGCCAGCAACTCCCTGACCCTCGACCGTCCATTACGCGCCACGCGCCTGGAGGACGGCAGCGTGCGGGTCGACGGCACACCCACCGACTGCGTGCATCTGGCGATCACGGGTCTGCTGGAGCAGGAGCCGGACATGGTGGTCTCCGGCATCAATGCCGGCGCCAATCTGGGCGACGACGTGCTGTACTCCGGCACCGTGGCGGCGGCGATGGAGGGGCGTTTCCTCGGTCTGCCGGCGATCGCCGTCTCGCTCGCCGGACATTCCGGCCAGCACTACGAATCGGCCGCGCGCGTGGTGCTCGAACTGCTCGTGCGCCTGAACGACATGCGCCTGCCGGCCAACACCATCCTCAACGTCAATGTGCCCGACCTGCCGTGGGAGGAGATCCGCGGCGTGCAGGCGACGCGCCTCGGGCATCGGCACAAGTCCGAACCCGTGGTGCCGTCGCGCGATCCGCGCGGGCGGCCGATCTACTGGGTGGGTTGCGCCGGACCCGAACAGGACGCGGGACCGGGCACGGACTTCCATGCGATACGCGAAGGCTACGCATCGGTGACGCCGATCCAGGTCGACCTGACCCGCTACGACGCGCTCGACGTGGTGGCGCGCGGCCTGACGTGGGAGCGCGCGTGAATCAGTTCAACGGCATCGGCATGACCTCGCAACGCACCCGCGACCGGCTGGTGAAGCAGTTGCAGGAACAGGGCATCCGCGATGCGCGCGTGCTGGAGGTGATACGCGCGATACCGCGCCACCTGTTCGTCGACGAGGCGCTGGCCAGCCGTGCCTACGAGAACATCGCGTTGCCGATCGGCTATGGCCAGACCATCTCGCAGCCGTACATCGTCGCGCGCATGACCGAGGCGCTGCTGGAGGACGGGCCGCTCGGCAAGGTGCTGGAGATCGGCACCGGTTCCGGCTACCAGACGGCGGTGCTGGCGAGCGTCGCGGCCAAGGTCTACAGCATCGAACGCATCCGCGCGCTGTCGCGGCGCGCGCGCGAGGTGCTGGCGCAACTGCGGCTGCACAACGTGAGTCTGCGTCACAGCGACGGCACGCTGGGCTGGAAGGACAACGGTCCCTACGACGGCATCATCGTCACGGCGGCCGCGGCCGAGGTGCCGCTGGCCCTGCTGGAACAACTCGCCCCGGCCGGCCGCTTGGTGATCCCGGTCGGCGAGGAGGGCGGCGTGCAGCAACTCATCCGCATCCGGCGCACGCCGGACGCCTATGAGCAGGAGTCGTTGGGGGCGGTGGTGTTCGTGCCGCTGCGCGCCGGCGATCTCG
>JAQVJI010000252.1 GCA_028695255.1 Chromatiales bacterium
GGCACCTTGATCGGCGGCGTGATCGGCAATCAGGCGGTCCACGGCAAGGGCCGCAACACCGCCACGGTCGCCGGCTCCATCATCGGTGCGGTGGTCGGCCACGCGATGGCGAGCGAGCGCGACGTGCAGCCGTACCGAACGGTCGAACAGCGCTGCGACGTGCGCCACAGCTATCGCGAGGAGGAGCGCATCGTCGCCTACGACGTCACCTACCGCTATGCCGGCAAGACCTACACCACGCGCATGGATCACGATCCGGGCAAGTGGCTTCCGGTCACGGTGCAGCCGTACTGATATGATCGGCACAGCGCCCATGCTGAAGAGGTGACCCATGCCGAAACGGCCGACGACTTGGCTTACGATCGCCATCGTGCTGTCCGCGCTGTGGGCGAGCGCCGCCGCGCAGGCATCGCCGCGCGACCGCGACGGCCGTTTCGAACGCGGCCCGCTGGTGCAGAACGCCGCACCGAACCGCTCCGGGGTCACGCTCGATCAGGCGGTGGAGCAGGTGCGGCGGCAGACCGGCGGGCGCGTCCTGTCCGCCGAGACCGTCGACGCCGGCGGCCGGCGCGTGCATCGCATCAAGGTGCTCACGCCCGATCAGCGGGTGCGGGTCGTCACCGTCGACGCCGGGCGTTGAGGGATACGCATGCGCATCCTGCTGATCGAGGACGAGGCGACGCTCGCCGCGCAGGTGCGCGAGCGTCTGCTTGCCGAGGGTCATGCCGTCGACGTCAGCGGCGACGGTCGTGAAGGCCTGTATCTGGCGCAGGAATATCCGGCCGACCTCGCCATCGTCGACCTCGGTCTGCCGAACCTGCCGGGCCTCGACCTCATCCGCAGCCTGCGCGCCGAAGGACGTGACCTGCCGATCCTGATCCTGACCGCGCGCGGCAAGTGGGAGGAAAAGGTAGCCGGCCTCGAAGCCGGCGCCGACGACTATCTGGTCAAGCCCTTCGTGATGGAGGAACTGCTGGCACGCGTGCGCGCGCTGCTGCGCCGCGCCGCCGGCGGCGCGCGCGAGATCCTCGTCTTCGGCCCGCTGAGTCTCGACGTTGCCGGTCAGCAGGTGCGCCGCGACGACCGCCCGCTCGAACTCACCACCTTCGAATACCGCCTGCTCGAATATCTCGCACGCCGCGCCGGCCAGGTCGTGCCCAAGCGCGAACTCGCCGACTATCTCTACCCGCACGACGAAGACCCGGACAGCAACGTGATCGAGGTCCTGATGGGCCGGCTGCGGCGCAAGCTCGATCCCGACGGCAGCCTCAGGCCGATCGAGACCCTGCGCGGCCGCGGCTACCGCTTCGTGCTGAAGGCGGCATGAACTCGCTCACCCTGCGCGTCAGTCTCATCGCCGCCGTCGTGCTCGCGGTGTTCGTCGCACTCACCGCGCTCGCGCTCGATCGCGCCTTCCTGCACAGCGCCGAAACCACGGTGCGCGAGCGCCTGACGGCGCAACTGCATCTGCTGCTCGCCGACGCCGAACTCGACGCCGAAGGCAACCTGCGCATGCCGGAGGAAACGCGCGAGGCGCGCCTGACGCTGCCGGGTTCCGGCATCTACGCCGAAATCCGCGACGAGCGCGACACGCTGCTGTGGCGCTCGCCGTCGGCGCTCGGCATCGGTCTGCCGCTGCCGCCGGACGATGCCTTCCAGCGCATCGCCGCCGGCGAAACGCGCTATTTCGCGAGCGCTCTGCGCGTGCGCTGGGAGTTCGACGCCGACGAACGTCCATTGCGTTTCGTCGTGTTCGAAGACCCGCGCGGATTCGAGATGCAGCTCGCCGAATACCGCACCACGCTGTGGCGCTGGCTCGGCGCGATGGCCTTGTTGCTGCTGCTCGCGCAGGCCGCCGCACTGGTCTGGGGCCTGCGCCCGCTCAGACGCGTCGCGCGCGAACTCAAGGCGATCGAGACCGGCGACGAGGAACGCCTGCACGGCCGCTATCCGCACGAACTGCAAGGCCTCACCGACAACCTCAACGCACTGCTCCAGCGCGAACGCGCGCGCCAGACGCGCTACCGCGACGCCCTCGGCGACCTCGCCCACAGCCTCAAGACCCCGCTCGCCGTGCTGCGCGCGCTCGACCACCGCGCGGACGATGCCGAACGCGTGGTCGAAGAACAGGTCGCGCGCATGGACGCCATCGTCCAGCACCAGCTCGCCCACGCCGCCACCACCGGCCGACCGACCCTGGCGGCGCCGGTCGCGGTCGACCAGGTCGTCGAACGCCTGCTCGCCAGCCTGCGCAAGGTGCATCGCGACAAGGACCTTCACCTCGAAACCGCCATCGACCCCGGCCTGCGCTTCCACGGCGACGAAGGCGACCTCATGGAACTGCTCGGCAACCTGCTCGACAACGCCTTCAAATGGACCGCCCGCCGCGTGCGCATCGAAGCGCGCTGCATCGAACGACAGCTCGAACTCACGATCAGCGACGACGGCCCCGGCATCCCGCCCGACGCCGTCGCGCGCATTCTGCAACGCGGCGTGCGCCTCGACGAAACCACCCCCGGCCACGGCCTCGGCCTCGCCATGGTGCGCGAACTCGTGAACGCCTACGGCGGCACGCTGGAGATCGGGGCAGCGAAATGGGACGGAACGAAGCAGCGCGGCGCGCTGCTCCGTCTGCGATTACCGGGCTGCTGACTCGGGAAAGCCCGCGTCCGCCGGCGTTCGATTGCAAAACTCCATCGCCGGCCGCGGGCGCCGCTGCGATATTGCATAATCCCTTCGGCGTCCCTTGACGGTTCGTGCGTAAGTCATTGTCTGGACGTAAAAATATTTGTGGCATGACATCTGCTTACCAGGAGTCGGGTGAGACCGGTATCCCGTGATCCGGCCCGCATCCGACCCTTCGATTTCAGCGGGGGTGAGGTTATGGGGCCATGGTGGTTGAGATGGCTGCGCTGGCTTGAGCCGCCGGTGCGGCCGCTCCGGCAGTCGGCCGTGACGGCCGAGGGGCACGCGGATGAGATTCCGGGTCTCGGGCGCTTCT
>JAQVJI010000253.1 GCA_028695255.1 Chromatiales bacterium
TTCCCTCCCCGACGCTCTTCCGATCTCTGACCGAGTTCACGGCGCGCAACGGACAGGCCCTGCGCACATTGCGGGAACAGCACGACATCCAGTTGCGGCGCTTTCCGGATGCAGTACTGGCGCGGCTGCGCGCCATCGCCGACGAGGTGTTGGAAGACCTCGCCCGACGCGACCCGATGACGCGCCGCATCCACGATTCCTATCGCAGCTTTCAGCAGGACGTCACTGCCTGGCATGCGCTGTCGGAAGCTGCCATTTATGGCGTGAGGGGCGGCGCGTGACGCCTTACGCCTTCACCCAACCCACCCGAACCACAACGGCAGCGTCACCAGTGCCAGCGCGGTGGTGATGGTGACGGCGGCGGCATACAGCGGCGTGTCGAGTCCGAAGCGGTCGCAGAACACGAGCCCGAGCACCATGCTCGGCATCGCCGCCTCCAGCACGACGCCGCGCAGCGTGTCGCCGGACAATCCCCAACCACTCGCGAGTCCCAGCGCCAGCAGGGGCATGAGCATGAGCTGGATGGCGATGATCGGCAGCAGCGCCGCGACGTAGTCGCTGCGCCAGGCGCGGAAACACAGCGCCAGACCGAGCGAGAACAGCATCAGCGGCGTGACCGAACCGCCGAGCATCGACAGCAATCCCTCCAGCCACGGCATCAGCGGCACGCCGCCGAGATTGAGTCCGACCCCGAGTGCGGCCGCCCACAGCGGCGGCACGCGCAGCAGATCCTGCAACGGATGCACCTCGCGCTCGGCACTGCCGTGACGCTGCGCCACCAGCACGCCGACGCTCAGCAGCAAGGGCGTGCAGGCGAACAGGTCGTACTGGATCGCAATCGAGCGGCCAGTCTCGCCGAACAGGTTTTCCAGTACCGGCAGGCCCATGTAGGTCGCATTCGGAAATCCGGCCGCGAGGATCATCGCTCCGGCAACGGCACCGCCGGCGGCGATCAGCCGTGCGGCACCCCATGCGAGCGTCATGCCCATCAGCACGCCGGCGGCGGCGATGGCGGCGATGCGCAGCGAATCGGTGCCGAGCGGCGCACGCCACAACACCACCAGCACCAGACAGGGCAGCAGCAGGTAATACACGACCGTGGTGAGCACGCGTCGCGTGTGTTCGGCGTCGAGATCGCCGGGGCGCAACAGACGCCAGAGCACCCCGCAGGCAATCAACGCCGCCATCTGTGTCGTCACGGAGAACATCACGGCGCCTCTGGGAATCGCGGCGGGATCGCAGGGCTCACCGCAGGTTGATCTGCACCATCGCATCGCGCAGATGGAACAGCCGCGCCAACGGATCGTCGAGTTCGAGCAGACGCTGCTTGTCGGCATGTTCCAGCGGCAGCAGTTCGGTCAGGCGCGAGCCGACCCAGGAGGCGTCGTCGAGCTGCATCCGCAGGTTCGAATAGGGCGGACCGATCTCGCCCAGAATGCGCTGCAACAACTGTCCGAGCGACTCGAACTCGACCGGCAGCAACACGCGCGGCTCCTCGGGCAACGGCTCGACCTCGCCCATCAGCAGCCGGTCCGGCATCGCCCAGGTACGCAGCACGCGCAGCTTGCGCCGGCCTTCGGCGACGATGCCGAGCAGGCCGTCGCTGCGCTGTTCCCAGTCGACGATGTGCGCCTCGGTAGCAATCTCGTACACGGCCGCCGGTGCACCGACTTCCGCACCCTCGCGGATCAGGCAGACCCCGAAGCCGCCGTCCTCACGCAGACAGCGGCGCACCATGTCGATGTAGCGCGTCTCGAAGATGCGCAACGGCAGCACGCCGCCGGGAAACAGCACGGTGTTGAGCGAGAACAGCGGCAGTTCCATCGTGCGGTCACTCCGTCTCCGGCTCGCCCCAGCGCGGCGACAGGCGCTGCGGAATACCGAGGTGATCGAGGATGCGCGCGACCATGAAGTCGACCAGCCCGTCGATGTCGGTCGGTCGGTGATAGAAGGCGGGATTGGCCGGCATGATCACCGCCCCCATGCGCGCCAGCCTGAGCATGTTCTCCAGATGGATCTCCGAGAACGGCGTCTCGCGCACGACCAGGATCAGTTTGCGCCGTTCCTTCAGCACCACGTCGGCCGCACGCTCGATCAGGCTGCGGCTCTGGCCGGTCGCGACCGCCGCCAGCGTGCCGGTGGTGCAGGGACAGATCACCAGTGCGTCGGGTGCCGACGAGCCGCTCGCCACCGGCGCGGTCCACTGCTCACGGTCGAACACCTGCAACTGACCCGGTGCCGCACCATGGCGTTCGGACAGAAAGCGTGCGATGTCGGCCGGCCGCGACGGCAGTGCGAGATCGGTCTCCATGCCGATCACCACCTGCGCCGGTTTCGAGAGCATGAGCCAGACGCGCGCGCCGGCGCCGATCAGGCATTCGAGCAGGCGCAGACCGTAGGGCGCGCCGGAGGCGCCGGTCATCGCGAGCGCGATGGTGGGGGATGATGCGGTGGTGGATGGAACGATCGTCACGGGATAGGGGTCGTCACGGTTGGCCGTCGGTGCATGGTAGCGTGAACGGCGACGGCGCTCTATCGGCGCCGTCTCAACGCATCCTCGAGACGCGCATGCAAACCGCCGAAGCCGCCGTTGCTCATGATCAGCACCTGGTCGCCCGCACGCAGTTCGTCCAGCAGCGCACCGAGCAGTTCGTCGATGGAACGGCTGCCGACGCCGCGCTCGCCGAGTTCACGCAGCACCGGCGCGGTATCCCAGGCCAGATCGGCCGGCGCGTGCAGGAACACGCGGTCCGCGGCCATCAGTGATCCGGCCAGCGTGTCGCGGTGCACGCCCATGCGCATGGTATTCGAGCGCGGTTCCAGCACCGCGACGATGCGCGCGCCGCCTGCGCGTGCGCGCAGGCCTTCGAGCGTGGTGGCGATCGCCGTCGGGTGATGGGCGAAGTCGTCGTAGATGGCGATGCCGTTCACTTCCGCCCGCAGTTCCATGCGGCGCTTGATGCCGCGGAACCCGGCCAGCGCGGCGATGCCCTG
>JAQVJI010000254.1 GCA_028695255.1 Chromatiales bacterium
AGTTCGACTCGACGCTGAACGTGCCGTAGACCTCGACGTCGATGCTCGTGAGCGGCGCGTCGCCGTCATTGCGCAGCGTGACCGTCTGCGCGGCGCTGACGGTGCCGACCGTCTGCGCCACGAAGGTGAGCGTGGACGGCGTGAGACTGACGGTCGGCGCGGGCACGGAACCGGCCGCCGTGCCGGTACCCTGGAAGTAGGCGACATGCGGAGATTCCTCTGCGTCGCTGGAAACGACCCGCCCACCGGGGCGTGCGCCGGTGCCGGTCGGCGCAAAGCGGACGTCGACGGTGCAGGAACCACTTGCCGCGAGCGTCGCGCCGCAGGTGCTGGACACCTGCTGATAGTCGCCGAGCAGTTGCAGCGTGATGCCGGACAAGGTCGCCGTGCCGATATTGGTCAACGCGATGGCCTGCGCATCGCTGGTTGCACCGACGGCGACGCTGCCGAAATCGTGATCCGTCGGCGACAGGGACAACGCCGGCGCGGGCGTCGGCGCGGCGGCCGTGCCGGTACCCGTGAGATTCACCGCATGCGGGCTCGCCGCGTGATCGCTCGTGATGGACAGGAGTCCTTCACGCACTCCCGTGGCGGTCGGCGAGAAGCGCAGTTCGATGGCGCACTGCTGACTCGCGTTCAGCACGCGCGGGAACGGCGCGCAAGCATTGCTGACGATGGCGTAATCGCCATAGACGTTCACGCCGGTGAGATTGAGCGCACTGCCGCCGTCGTTGGTGAGCGTCACGCTCTGCGTCGCGCTGTTCGCGCCCACCGCCACCGAACCGAAGTCCAGACTGGTGTCGCTCAAATTCGCACCGGAAGACTCCAGCACCGTGAACGAGGTCGGCGTGCTCCAGTACGACCAGTCGCCGTTTTCCGTGCGATGGCGCGCGCGCCACCAGTAGGTCTCGCCGACCGCAAGTTCGCCGAGCGACTGGCCGTTGAGCGCCGCGGGCGAGAACATCTGCGCGGCACTGACGAAGGTCGTGTCGAGCACGAGGGTCGAGAAACCGGACGACTTCGAGACCTGCCATTGGGTGCCGCCGTGTGCGGGCGCGCTCGGCGCATCGTGCTGATAGGCGGCAGTATCGAGCACCACCGGGTTGGCGGCATTCGCACCATCGGCCGGCGCCTGGTTGGTCGGCCGGTGCAGTTCGAGATCGAGCCGGCCGCCGATGGCGTCGTAACCGATGACCGGCTGCGGAAGACGGGCTCCGCTGTCCGGTCCGGAGGTCCCGTGACCCAGGGTTCCAGCGTAATTGTTGCCCCAGGTCCAAAGCCGGCCGTCCTCCGTCAGCGCGGCATTGCTGTCGTATCGACCACTGATTTCCTGCACTGGCCCGGCGGCCCGGAAGGCCACGCATTCGTCCGAGACGTCGCTCACCGGGCAGACTTCGTGCGGACGCGGCCGATCGTCGACCATCCCGTCACCCATCTGCCCATCCGAGTTGTTACCCCAGGCCCAGACGCGGCCGTCACCCGTCAACGCCATGCTGTGTACGTAGCCAGCGGCGATCTGCTGGATTCCGCTGTCCTGTGCGGCGCCGCGAAAGGCGTTGCAGTCATCCGTCAGATCCGAGTCTGGACATACCTGAACGGGCGTCAGGCGCATGGTGCCCGTCCCATCGCCGACCTGACCGTAAAAGTTGTCGCCCCAGCCCCAGATCGTGTCGTCTTCCCGCAGCGCCAGCGCGTGGTTGCCCTTGGCCGCGACCGCCCTGACCGACACGGTATCGAACGCCGCGCATTGACCGCCGCCGTTCACGCAGACCCGCGAGGGCCGCAGGATGTTGTCGGCGCTTTGCTGATCATTGCCGATCACGCCGTAATACTGGTTGCCCCAGGCCCAGACCGTACCGTCCGCCTTCACCACCAGGGCGACGTCCCAGGTCAGGGCGACGTCGATCGCGGCACCGGCGGCGCGAAACCCGGCGCAGTCGGAAGCAACGTCGTCTTCCGGGCAGACCTCACCCGGCAACGTGTACGGGACGCTCCCGGTATCGCGACCGAGCGGACCGTAGCCCCAGGACAACAACTTGCCTGCGTCGGTGATCGCCAGCGTGGCCGCGTTGGCATCGATGTCGACGATGCCCGTGAGTTGCTCGTCGGTGCCGCAGGGAATGGTCTGCGCATCGGCCCGGCACACCGGCACCGGATGCGGCCGATCATCCTCCGTGCCGTCACCGAGGTAGCCCGATCCGTTGTCGCCCCAGGACCATACGCGCCCGCCCTTGAGCATCAGCGAATAGTCGTTGGACGCCACCAGACGCTGCACCGTACCGGTGGAGGCCCGGAACGCCACGCATGCCGGCCCTGTGTTCGTCTCGGGGCAGATCAGGGTCGGCGTCGCAACCACGTCATCCACGCTGTCGGGGTCGACCTGCGAATAGTCGTTGTCGCCCCAGCTCCAGAGCAGGCCGTCGGCCCCGAGCGCCATGGCGTGTTCGGCCATCGAGATGCGGTCGTCGGCGTATGCCGCCGACAGGCCGAAAGTCATCATGAGAAACAGCGGGACAAAGCGGAAAGTCTTCTTGGTGCACATGCGTGACTCCGTCGATCGGCCGAGATGATCGCGGCGAAAGCTAAGTCACGAGCGCGCACGGGTAAATACGGCACATGCCGTATGGACAAGTCGCGTGCGCCCACCACGAATCCCGCCGGGCGGGTGGTTCGTTCACAGGCTGCCGGCCTCGTATATGCTTGAGCCATCACGGATATCCGGCCCGCCCACCGATGCCCGACACTGCCATCCTCTGGTTCCGGCGCGATCTGCGCCTCACCGACAACCCTGCGCTGCTGCGTGCGACGGAGGCCGGGCGCGTGCTGCCGCTGTACATACACGCGCCGGAGGAGGAGACGCCGTGAGCGCCAGGTGCCGCGAGCCGCTGGTGGCTGCACCACAGCCTGACCGCGTTGCGCGAGGCCCTGCGTGCGCGGGGTTCCGATCTGGTGATTCGAAGCGGCGCCGGTATCGAGGTCTTGCGTGAAC
>JAQVJI010000070.1:0-8367 GCA_028695255.1 Chromatiales bacterium
CGCGCTCGATGCCGGTCCGGTGGCGCTGACCGTGATCGATATCGATCACTTCAAACGCATCAACGACGCCTTCGGCCACCCTACCGGCGACGCCGTGATCTGCGGACTCGTCCAGCGCGTGCAGAACGTGCTCGACGCGCCGGCCAGCGTGGGCCGTATCGGCGGCGAGGAATTCACCATCCTGCATCCCGGCGCGGACCTCGACCAGGCGCTGGATCTGGCCCGGCGCATCCATGCGAGTCTGAACGCACAGCCGCTGGAGGCACTGCCGCAGTGGCCGGTGACGGCCAGCTTCGGCGTCAACCGGGCGGATCGTGGCACGCCGTTCGAGGAACTCTACGGCCGCGCCGATGCGGCGCTGTACGACGCCAAGCAGCAGGGGCGCAATCGCGTGGTCGCGGTACCGCAGGCCTGATGCCGACCGACAGGCTGCCAGTTCAAATGCGCGAATTGCGCTTCAATTCTTCCCGTTCGAGCAACAGCACGTAGCGTTGCACCAGCCGCTCCTTTTGGCCATCCAGGTTGGCGAAGCGGGCACCGACGCGCAACTGGTTGTGCATCTCGTCGCGGCGCGAGTAGCACACCTGCAAGGCGCAGCGCAGTGTATCGCCGCTCGGCAGTTCGATCGCGCAGTCCTCCAGCACCTGACCCTCGCCGAAGCGCAGTTTGAGCGGCGCCATGAACCCCACACCGCCCATCGAGATGTCGAACAGCCGCGCCTCGACGACGTCGCTCTGACCCAGATCCCGCAGCGGGATGCGCACCGGCACCTGCTTGCCGTGGCCGACGAACACGCGGTAGTGCTCGCGCCGCTGCATGTGATGCATGCGGGCGGGAAACGCCATTCGATAGAAGGCCACGCCGTCCTTCTCGCCGCTGGCCTCCAGCGTGGTCTTGAAGTGGACGCTCACACCCTTGAGCAATGCGTAGACGTTCACGACGCCGGTGGCACGCAAGGCCTCGTTGCCGTGGGGTGGCGTCAACTCGTCGATGAACAGGCTGAGCTGTTCGGCATCGACCTTGAGCAGTGCGCTGATGAAGTAGCCCTGAACGTCGGGGATGGTGACCGTCAGCAGGCTGCGCGCCTCCTGCAGATGGCGCAGCAGCACGGCGATACGCTGCGGATCGCTGATGCGTTCGGTAGCGCTTTCGTAGTTGAACGGTTGGGCAGGCCTTTGCTCGTCGTTCATGGGCAGGCGAATGTCCCCGGAGATGTGACCGGATTGGGATGCCCTTAGATTAGCAGGAGATAACGTGCGATACATCACACTGAGCGAGCATCAATGACCCGTTCAGGATCGCCGCGCATCGAACCTTGGTCGTGATCGATGCGCGGAAGCCGTCGTCAGCGGCGCAGTGCCTCCAGCAGACGCGAGAGGTTCGCGCGCTTGCCCGGATCGTCGTCGGCGAAGCAGACCGACAGTTCGATCTGGCGCGTGGCGAGATTCGGCTCGGCCTGAATGCCGAACACGAAGGCATTCAGGCGCAGCGTCTCGTTGACGCCGCTGGCCTGGATGTCGACCGCGATCGGTTCCAGCAGCGCCGGCAACGGATCCTCGCGACGCACCACCGCACGCAGACCCTTGAGGTCCATGCCGCGGATCACGCTCGCCACCGTGGCACCATCGAAACGCAGTTGTGCCACCGGCCGTGGACGCGACGCCGCATCGCCGCCATTCGCGGGCGCCGGCCGGGCCGCGTGCGTGGCCGCAGCTTCGGCGGCCGGCGCAGCCTCCTCGCGTTTCTTGCCGCCCGCAAACTGGGTCAGCACCTCGACCGAGCCGAAGGCCGGACCGTTGACGTTGCCGGTGGGTTTGGCGGCGCCGAGTTCGGTCGGGTCCATCTTGAGGACCTGCGCCACCTTCTTGATCAGGACGTCGTTGGAAAAGGGCTTGACGATGTAGTTGCTGGCGCCGGCCTTGAGGGCCTGCATCACGAACTCCTTGTCACCGCGGCTCGTCACCATCACGAACGGCAAGGCCTTCAGACGTTCTTCCGAGCGCACCCAGGTGAGCAGTTCGTGCCCGTTCATCTCGGGCATTTCCCAGTCGCACAACACGAGGTCGTACTGGTGGTTGCGCAGCATGCTCTGCGCCTGCGCGCCGTTGCTCGATTCGGCGACCTCGAAGGCCTGGCTGAAGGCACGCAGCCCCTTGCGGATGAAGTCGCGAATGAAGGCGGCGTCGTCCACCACCAGGACCCTGATCTTGCTCATACCGAATTCCCGTCATGTCGTAGCGTTCAAGTATACCCACATGCCGCCCAAGGGAACGACGCGATGCCGGCCTGCGTCATGCCGCGCCGATCCACCATGCGGCACCCTGCAACACGAGAAATGCATACAGACCAGCGACGACGTCGTCCAGTACGATGCCGGCACCGGTGTGCAGTCGCCGGTCGAACCAGCGCGCGGGCCAGGGCTTGACGATGTCGAACAGCCGGAACAGCAGAAACCCCGCGAGCAGCCACGGCCAGCCGGCCGGCGCGGCGATCATGGTCACTAGGAAGCCGGCGATCTCGTCCCACACGATGCCGGGATGGTCGTGCACGTCGAGACGGCGCGCGCTCTCGCCGCAGAGCCAGAACCCCACGAGCGTGACCAGCAAGGTGATCAGCAGATAGGTCCACAACGGCAGCCCCTGCACCAACCACCACAGCGGAATCGCGGCCAGCGTGCCGAAGGTGCCGGGCGCCACCGGCGACAGGCCGGAGCCGAAGCCGAAGGCGAGGAAGTGCACCGGATCGGTCAACACGGTGCGGGCGGGCGGTGGCGGGATGCGGTGTTTCATGCGCCATTCCTGAAGTGTTCATAGCCGCGCCGTGCCAACGGCAGCTCGCGGCCGTCGCGATCGAGCACGCGCAGTCCCGCGTCCGCCACGATCTCGCCGATGCGCGTGCAGCCGACGTCGAGTGCCGCGAAGCGTGCGGCGAGTTCGGACTCGCGCGCGAGCGGCAGCGTGAACAGCAATTCGTAATCGTCGCCGCCGCTCAGGGCGAACTGCCAAGCCTCGGTGTCGGGTTCGGAATGACACGCGCGGAAGGCCGGCGAGCGCGGCAACGCATCGGCATGCAGCAGCGCACCGACGCCGCTGCGTTCGAGGATGTGTCCGAGATCGGCCGCCAGACCGTCCGAGACGTCGATCGCCGCGCTGGCGAGACCGCGCAGCGCGAGTCCGGCCCCGATACGCGGCGTCGGACATTGCAGGCGACGGCGCAACTCGGACCCGCCGGCGATCGCGTCGATTCGGCCTTCATGCAACAGATGCAATGCGAGCGCCGCGTCGCCGAGCGTGCCGGTGACGTAGATGCCGTCGCCCGGTTGCGCGCCGGCGCGCGTCAACGCCGCGCCCGGCAGCACGAAACCCATTGCGGTGACGGTGATCGACAACGGCCCCTGCGTGGTGTCGCCGCCCACCAAAGCGACGTCATGCGCGCGCGCCAGCGCGAGAAAACCGGCGCTGAACGCCTCCAGCCAGGCGTCGTCCGTCGCCGACGGCAGGGTCAGCGCCAGCAGCACCCAGGCCGGCTGCGCGCCCATCGCCGCCAGATCGCTCAGGTTCACGGCCAGCGCCTTGTGGCCGAGATCGTGCGCCGATACGTCGGGCAGAAAATGTACGCCGCACACCAGCGTGTCCGTGGTCACCGCCAGCCGCTGCCCGGCAGGCACGTCGAGCAGGGCCGCGTCGTCGCCGACGCCGAGCGGCACGTTTGCGGGCCACTCGTCAGCGGTGAACCAGCGGCGGATGAGATCGAATTCGGCCGGCACGACGAGGCATCGGATGGAAACGGAGGCGCCATTATGCCCGAAGCGCCAAGCTTGCCCGCGCGCGGATGATGGCTATACTGCCCTCAGGACCAAATGCCATACGGATCGAAAGGATACATGGCCATGGAAATCTCCAATCGCAACGGAATATCCCACGCCCTCTGGACGTTGCTTCTGCTCGTCTGTCTGTGCGTGCCGGCAGCCGCCTCGCCGCCCCGTCTCGACAACGCCGCCCTGCGGCAGGCTCTGATCGACGAGCGCTTCGAGTTGCTCGAACGGCACTTCGGCGCCCTGCACGCAGCCACGCGCGAGCCCCCTGGCGACGACCGCCCGATGGGCGCCGCGCTTGCCGCCTTCTCGACTACCGATCCGCGTCTCGAACGACCGCTGTCGAACTGGATCGAACGTCATCCCGAATCCGCCTTCGCACGCGCCGCCCGCGGCCGTCATTACAGCCATCTCGGCTGGGCGGCGCGCGGTGCCGCGTATGCACGCAATACGCCTGACTCGAACTTCGAGCGCATGCAGGCGCATTTCGATGCCGCGGCAGGCGACCTGCGCGAAGCGGTGAGACTCGACCCGGAACTGTCCGCCGCCTATGCCATGTTGATCGGCATGCCGCGAACGTACCGCAACACCATGACCATCGACGATTACATCCCGCTCGTCGCCTACAGCGTCGGATCGATGGCAAGCACATTGCTCAACCAATTGATCGGCGATTTCATCACCGAGCAACTCATGCGCTTCCTGTTCCTGCTGCGCGAGGTGGTGCTGGGTCCACCACCCGAATACGTCGAACCCGAGGATTTTTCAGAAGTAGCCTTGCAACGCCATCCCGGCTCCGTACTCGTCGCATGGCAACGCATGTTCCGTTTGCAGCCGAAATGGGGTGGCTCGATCGACGAGATCGAGACCTATCTGGAGACCCTGGAACCCATGATGGAAGAGGTGTCCGCGCTGCGTCCGCTGCGCGGTTATCCGCATTACGTTCGCGGCGACGAGGCAAGGCGCAACGACCACTACCAGGACGCCATCGCGCATTTCGACAAGGCATTGCGTCATGGGCCCGAGGTCGACTATCTGCTCGGGCGCGCCGACGCTTGGTGGCAGCTCGGCGAGCTCGATGCCGCAATCGCCGACTACAGTGCGGCGCTGGAGCAATCCTGGGGCGCCGAGACCTTGCGCCGTCGCGCCCAGGTGTATCAGAAGCAGGAACGCTACAAGCTGGCCCTGGTCGATCTCGATGCGGCGATCGAACTCGATCCGCTGGCGCCACGCATCCTGCGCGACCGCTCACACGTGCTGTCGCAACAGTTCCGCAAGCGCGAGGCACTGGCGGATGTCGAGGCGTCGCTCATCTACGACCCCGAAAACAAATGGGCGCATGACATGATCCGTTATCTCAAGCACACGCTGTAGCACGGGGCGTCAAGTAGCGCTGACGCGCAACCTGACCTACGGCGCGACGTGGGTTGCGGCAGAGCCCTACTCCGCCACCCGCATCGCGTCGAACAACGCGTCCATGTCGGCCTCCCAGCGGGCGAAGATCCCGCTCAACTCCGGATCGTCGAACAGGCGCGCGAATTCGCTCGGCCGCGTCGCTACCAGCAGCGTGTCGCCGTCCTCGGCGAAGACCGCGATCTTGAGCGGCAGGTAGGGGATCATCTGTGGATATTCCCGCGACAGGCGACGGATCTCCTCCGGCTTGCCGAAGAACACCACGCGGTACAGGTCGGTCTGATAACCCATGCCGGTAAGACCGACGTCCACCCTCTGTACGCGCGACAAGCTGTAGCCGCGCGCCTTGATCTCTTCCTGGAGCCTGAGCATCGCCTCCGGGAAGGTCTGGGTCGAGCGCACCATCATGAGTTGGTCGGCGAACGCCGGCACCGACAGCCCGCACAGCAGCGCGACCAACGCGCCGATCAGCATGCGCTTCATAGCGTCGCCTCCTCGATGATCTCGACGTACAGGCCGTACATCTCCTCGCACATGCGGTTGAGTTCGCGGTTGTTGTAATGGCTGCTCAGGCGCTTGGGATTGATCGCGAGCACCTGCACCCGGCCGTCGCGCTCCACCGCGGTGACGCGGCAGGGCAGGAACAGACCGACGCGCGGATCGACCTGCAACGCGCGGTTGAGGAATTCGAAATTGCAGAAATAGACCACTACCTGATGCGGGTCGTCCTCGCCTTCCGGCCACAGACCCTCCTCCAGCGTCTGGGTGCGGATGTGGCGGAAGTTGCGGCCCTCGGCGGCGCGCACCAGCGCCTCGACGGTGGTGACGAGATCGTGCGGCGAATCGAACACCAGCGTCGCGGGTTCGTCGCTGGCGTCGATCGGCACGTCGTACGGGCGTTCGCCGAAACTGCGCATGTAGGCGACGACGTCGTCCAGGTCCTGTTCGCTGAAGCCCTGCTCGCGGAACGAGACCATCGGCGTGCCGGCGCGTCCGCGCGCCACGGTGTCGCGGATCATGCGATCGCTGGCGGCAGTGAGAAAACCGGGATTGTTGAGGGCCGGCGCGATCACCGGCAGGTCGCGCGGACGCGAGAAGGTGACGCCGGTACCGGCACCGCCCTCACCCTGCGCGCCATGACAGACGGCGCAGTGCTTCGCGAACAGGCCGGCACCGCGTTTCACATCGCCGCGCACCGGCGTGGCATCATGCGGCGGAGCGTCCGTCACGGCCCAACTGCGCACATGGCGGATGATCGCCGACACCTCGACATCGTCAAGATCGCGGAAGGCCGGCATCACGCGGCCGGGCCGGCCGAGCCGGATGGTGCGTTCGAAATAGGCATCGCTCACGCCGGCCTGGAAGTCCGGCAGACGCAACGGCACGCCGACGCCCCCGTCGCCGCGCATGCCGTGGCAGGCCGCGCAATGGCGCGCATACAGGCGGGCACCGTCGATGACGTCACCGGGCGCGTCGGCCTGGGTGAGCAGCGGAAAAAACAGACATAACAGGATGAACCATCGATACATGAGCAGCTCCATCGTATTTCCGAATATTCTGAATGACCCGCCACGATGTCGGTTTGACCTGTGTCAGTTCCCCGAATGACGCCGCGAAACCGCCTTCTCGCCACTGCGCTCGTTGCACTCGCGGCCATTCTCTCTCTCTGGCTGATTACGCCGGCCCGGCCGTCATTTCAAGCCCCGGGGCACGACGCGGCCGGGCTGGAACGCGTCGACTGCTGGTTCGAGGTGCCGCGCTGGCAGGACGTCGCCTGCGCGCGGCTGCATACCGGCGAGACCGCGGGAGCGGGCGACGCACCCGTCGTGCTGCCGGTGGTGGTGGTTCGTGGCGGCTGGCTCGCGCGCTGGCGCGAACCGGTGATCCACCTGCACGGCGGACCCGGCTATCCGAGCTTCCTCGATGCCGAAACGATGCCCTACTGGATCGCGTTCATCCGCGACCTCGGCTGGGCGCGCGACTTCGTGCTCTACGACCAGCGCGGCACGGGATTCGCCACGCCGACGCTGCATTGTCCGGACTCGGTGCAGGCGGGACTGGCGATACTCGCACAGGATTTGTCGCTGGAAGAAGAACTCGCGCAAGGCGCGGCGGTCATGCGTCGCTGTGTCGATCACTTGCACGCCGCCGGCATCGACCCGGCACGCTTCACTACCGAGGCCGGCGTGCGCGACCTGCGACGTCTGATGCAGGCGCTCGGGCATCGGCGGTACGTGCTCTACGGCGTGTCCTACGGCACGCGGCTGGCGCTTCAGGCCGCGCGCGCAGTGCCGTCATACGTGCGGGCGCTGATCCTCGATTCCGTCTATCCACCTCATCTCGACGACATGGCAGAAACGCCGTTCGTCTATCAGCAAGCCTTCGATACGCTGCTCGACACCTGTCGCAAGGACGCGCGCTGCGGGCGGCGTCATCCCGACTTCGACCAGCAACTCCAGCGACTGATCGAACGCCTGCGCGCGCATCCGGCAGAAGTCGCCGTGGTCGACCCGCAGAACGGCCTGCTGCATCGGATCGTGCTCAACGATCAACGCCTGATCACCGGCCTGTTCAGCACCCTCTACACGCCGGAGCGTATCGCGATGCTGCCGACGCTCGTCGCCGAGGCCGCGGATGGCGACGACGGCGCACTGCGCATCGTCGCCGAAGAACTGCTCGATCTGGTACTCGACACCGACATGGCCGAAGGTGCGTATCACTCGACCGAATGTCGCGACCGCGCTCCACGGATCACGCGCGAGGCCTATCTCGCCGCCGTCGCGCGCCACCCATATCTGGCTTGGTATACCGCGCCGTTGATCGAGCATGACGTGTGCGCGTTCTGGCCGGTCGAGCCGGCCCCGGCGGACTGGCGGGCACCGGTTGCGCTCGACATCCCGACCCTGCTGCTGGCCGGGCACCTCGATCCGGTCACACCGCCCGCCTGGGCACGCGAAACGGCGCGTCATCTGGCGGCGGCGCAGGTGTTCGAGTTCACCGCGCACAGCCACAGCGTGCTCGACACCAGTGATTGCGCCGTCCTGGTCGCGCGGCACTTCCTGCGCGCACCGGATCGCCCTGCGGATCATGCCTGCCTGCGCCGTCAGCGCAGTCTTGCATTTCTGCCGCACGAACGGGCC
>JAQVJI010000070.1:8467-12803 GCA_028695255.1 Chromatiales bacterium
GGTCCGAGGTCGAAGGCGATGTTGAAATCGGCCAGCGTCAGATTCGTGCGGCCTTCGAAGCCGCGACGATAACCGCCCCACGGGTCACGCCCGGCACCGATCTCCGTCACCTCGATCGCCACCGGACGGGTCACGCCGCGCAGCGTCAGCTTGCCGTGCAGCACGGCCTTGCCGTCGCCCTTCGATTCCCAGGCCGTGCTTTCGAAGCGGGCGCTCGGATAACGGCTGACATACAGAAAATCGCTGCCGCGCAGATGCTTGTCGCGCTCGGCGTGATTGCTGTCGATGCTCGCCGGATCGATGTTCACCACCACCCGATTGGCGGCCGGGTTCTTCTCGTCGTAGGTGAAGCTGCCGTCGAACCTGTTGAAGCGCCCGCTGAGCCAGGAAAAGCCCAGATGCTGGATGCGGAACTGGATGAAGGCGTGGGCATCCTTGGTGTCGATCACGTACTCCTCGGCGGCCTGCAAGGGCGCGGCACCGAAGGCCAGCAGAACGGCGATGAGGGTGGATACGAAAAAATTGCGTTTCATGAGGGTCACTCCTTAGGGGTTGGTAAAAATTCACGACCGGTCGCGGCGCATGCCGAGCATGCGCAACAGTGTCCGGTCGCGGTCGATGAAGTGGTGTTTGAGGGCGCCGAGTGCGTGCAGGACGACCAGCGCCATGAGGACGATTGCGAGCACCAGATGCACGAGCCCCGCGACGTCCTCCTGCTGCGGAATCGAGGTGATGGTCGCCGGCAGGCTGAACAGGCCGAAGACCTCGATCGGCCGGCCGTCGGCGGTCGAGATCAGATAACCGCTGCACATGATGGCGAACAGCAGCAGATACAGCAGACCGTGCACGACCCCGGAGGCCGTGCGCTCGAAACGGCTGAGACCCGGTTCGGGCCGCGGACGCGGATTGATCCAGCGCCAGACCAGGCGCAGCACCACGATGAAGAAAAGCAGTACGCCCACGCCCTTGTGCAATTGCGGCAGGCTGCGGTACAGCGGGTCGTAATAGCCCAGGCTGGTCATGTACAAGCCAAGCCCGAACAGACCGAACACCACCAGCGCCACCACCCAGTGCAGCAGGATGGCAAGCCAGCCGTAGGTCGTTTCGTCATTCTTCAACATGTCGCGTGCCCAAAAGGTCCGATACCCGTTGGACAGCATTCTATGGACGGTAAATTCGTTTAAAAAACGGAAAATATTGCGATAAACGATCTAAAAATCAGATTGAACGGGGCGAACAGCGCTACGGACCGATCACCGGATCGGCTCGCAGGATCACGAGCGGGGAGGATTGAGAGGGGATCGCACGAGGCGACCCCCTGATTCAGAAGCGATTTTCAGAAGCGATGCCGCACGCCGAAGGAAACGCCGTGTGCCTTTTCGCCCGTCAGCGAATAGACCGGCTTGCCATGGCCGCCGAAGCCGAGGCCGTAATCGGCCTCGTCGTCGTTCTGGGTCTGGGTGTAGAGGGCGTAGATCTCGGTGCGCGACGAGAAGTTGTAGCCGCCACCGAGCGCGAACATGCTGGCACCGCTGTCGGGCAGACCGTCCAGCCGCTGCGCCTGCGCATAGGCCGCAGCGAGATAGCTGTTGCCGATGTCGTGCCGTCCGCTCAGGTACCAGCCGCTGCGATCGGTACGGCCGACGTCGATGCGTTCCCAGGCGAGATTGACGGTGGTCATGCCGAGGCGATACGAACCGCCCAGCTTGGCCGCGGTGCTGTCGGGCGCTTCATCCGTGTCCGCCCAATAGAGATCATTGCGGTAGCGTTCCCAGGCCGCGGTCAGATACAGCGGACCGAGGTCGTAACCGACGCTCAGGCTAAGCATGTTGTTGTCGTTGGCCCGTCCCGACTGGTCCACGTAGCCGGGACGGTCGCCGCCGGGGCGCACGTCGGTCGACCAGGCGAGATTGACGCTCATGCCGCCCATGCTCGGACTCATGTACATGAGCGTGTTGTCGGAGCGCCAGTCGAACCACGGCGTCCCGAACAGGTTGCCCATCAGCGCGTTGTAATCGGCCAGCGTGTCGGCGAACACGTCGAGACGCCCGGTGGAGAGTTTGTACGGCGTATCGTGGCGCCCGAACAGGGCCTTGCCCCAGTCGCCGGACAGGCCGACGTAACTGTTGCGGGTCGCCCAGTCGCCGCCGCCACCGGTCAGGTTCACATCCGACTCGATCTGCCAGATGGCCATGAGACCGAAGCCCAGGTCTTCATAACCACGCAACCCCAGACGAGAAGCGTTGCTGGAAAGCTGGTGCGCGCTGTCGGCGCCGTCGTCGACGAAATCCAGCGACACGTGGGCCACGCCGTAGATCTCGCTGTCGGCCAGCGCGGAGCAGGGAAAGGCCAATGCCAGGCTGATCAACAGCGCTTGCCTGTTCATGCGGGACTCCTCCGAGGAAACGACCCCTCCGACCGTTCCGGGACGTACATCAAATAATCATGTAGCTTGTGAACCGATGCTCGCAAATCGTTCATTTTCAATCAACCCCGCGAGATGAAGAAATTATAGGTTGCGCGCGGGAAAACACTGGAACAAACGTCCGATCACGTCGTTGAGGCAGCAATATCTTGAGGTGGTTCACTCAACAATTCAGCTGAACACGCCATGACCACCACCGGCGGCTCGCGCGTAACGGCCGCGGGCAAGCAGCTAAGATTGCAGAATGAGTAAAACCCTCCCCCGATCGACCCACGACCGCCGATGATCGACTTCCTGCGTCACCTGCGCACGGTCGCAGGCAGTCTGCTGCCCCTGATCCTCGTCATCGGACTGTTCCAGCTCGCGGTCCTGCGCCGCGTGCCGGAAGGCATGGCGCTCATGCTGACCGGCCTGTGTCTGGTGGCGATCGGCATCACCCTGCTGCTGCGTGGACTCGATCTGAGCCTGTTCCCGGTCGGCCGGCGGCTGGCGGACGTGCTGGCCGCAAAGGGATCGCTGTTCTGGCTGTTGTCCTTCGGCTTCGCGCTCGGCGTCGGCTCGGTCGCGGCCGAGCCGGCGTTGATCGCCGTTGCCGACAAGGCACAGGCGATCAGCGACGGCGCCATCCGCGCGTCGACGCTGCGTATCGTGGTGGCCCTGTCGGTCGGACTGGTCGTCGCGATCGGCATGCTGCGCATCGTGCTCGATCACCCGATCCAGTGGTACGTCCTCGGCGGCTATCTCCTGCTGCTGCCGATCACGCACTTCACGCCGACCGAGATCACCGGTCTTGCCTTCGATGCCGGGGCGGTGAGTGTCAACACCATCACCGTGCCGCTGCTGCTGGCACTCGGCATGGGACTGGCGGCCGCGTTGCGCGGACGCAATGTCCTGACGGACGGGTTCGGGCTGCTGGCGCTGGCCGTGCTCGCGCCACGCATCGCCGTACAGATCTACGGCCTGCTGGTCTACGGCACGCCGGCTTCCGACGCGGCGCCGTTGGCGGCGTACCCGGTGGCCCCCATCGGTGACATGTTGCGACCCACCCATGGCGGATTCGCCACGCTCGCGCACGACCTGCTGCGCATCCTGCAAAGCCTGCTGCCGATCGTCGGCGTCGCCCTGCTGTTCCAGTACGTCGCATTGCGCCGGCCGTTCGCGCAACCCGGACGTCTGGCGGGCGGACTGACGCTGTTGATCGTCGGTCTGTTCCTGTTCGTGGAAGGACTGCGCATGGGCATCTTCCTGCTGGGCGAGCGGATGGCGATCCAGCTCGGCGCACTCGACAGCCCGTTCTACTTGTACCTGTTCGTGTTCTTGGTCGGCATCGGCACGACGCTCGTCGAGCCGGCCCTCAACGCCTTCGCGCATAAGGCGCGCGAGGCCCTGCGCGGCAACATGACGGTACGGGCCCTGCGCACAGTGGTCGCGCTCGGCGTCGCCGTCGGCATGGTCGTCGGCGTACACCGCATGCTGAGCGGCGGATCGCTGGAACTCTATCTGGCGGTCACCATCGGCGCACTGGTCGTCGTCACCGCGCTGACACCGTCGCGCATCGTCGCGCTGGCCTACGACGTCGGCGGCGTCGCGACTTCGGACGTCACGGTCCCGTTCATCACCGCGCTCGGCATCGCGCTCACGATCCTCGGCGGCAGCAACGACGCGCTGGCGCAGGGTTTCGGCCTCGTCGCCTTCGCCTCACTGTTCCCGATCATTCTGGTGATGGCTTATGCTTGCCTCGTCGACTTGGGCGTACGGGCACGGGACTCTCTATGAAGGCAAAGCTAGTCCATTGAAACAATGAAAGCGCACCCCATATAGGGTGCATGGGAAAAATGAACTTGAGCAAGGCCGAACGGGAGGAACTGACCAGCTTGCAGCGCAAGCGTGCGGCGCCAGTAGCGCAGGTGC
>JAQVJI010000255.1 GCA_028695255.1 Chromatiales bacterium
CGCCTCGTTGAGGCCGATCTCCTCGCTCACCATCGACTTGCCCTTGGTCACGCGCCGCGCGCCGGCCTCGCGACACAGGCCGATCACGATGTCGCACGCTTCCCGCGCATTGCGCGCCCAGTGCACCTCGCCGCCGGCCTCGTTCACGCGCATCTCGAACTGCACCAGATACTGATCGAGATGCGCGAGCGTGTGATCCTTGATCGCGCGCGCCGACTCGCGCAGGACCTCGAACTCGGGCAGCGCGTCGAGCGCCGCGCGCCGCTTGACGACGAAGCCGCGGCCGACGTTGCCGAGCGCCTGTTGCAGCGTCGCATCGGCGAGCGCGGCATGGGCGTTGGCATTGAACTGGTGGCAGGTCGGGTTCATGTCCGATCCGACTCGCCGATGGCCGGCACATCGGTCATGCCGGCCAGCACTTCGGCGACGTGGCGTACCTGCATGGTACTGCCCTCGCGTTCGAGCCGGCCGGCGATGTTGAGCAGGCAGCCGAGGTCGCCGGCGAGCAGCAAGCCGGCGCCGGTCGCCTGCGCGTTTTTCGCCTTGTCGCTCACCATGCGCGCGGAGACCTCCGGGTATTTGACGCAGAAGGTGCCACCGAAACCGCAGCAGACGTCGGTGTCCTGCATCTCGACCAGCTCCAGCCCCTCGACCGCGGCGAGCAGACGACGCGGCTGTTCGCGCACGCCCATCTCACGCAACGAGGAACAGGAATCGTGGTAGGTGACGCGGCCGTTCCAGGTCGCGCCGGTTTGAGAAACGCCGAGCACCTCGACCAGGAAGGCGGTCAGTTCATGCACGCGGCCCGCGAAATCGTGCGCCCGCTCGTCCCAGACCGGATCGTCCTCGAACAGTTCCGGATAGTGCAGCCGCAGCATGCCGGCGCAGGAACCGGAGGGCACGACGACGTGTTCCAGCCCTTCGAAGGCCGCGATGGTCTGGCGCGCGATGGCGCGCGCGTCGTCGAGATCGCCGTTGTTGAAGGCCGGCTGTCCGCAGCAGGTCTGCTGCGGCACCACCACCTCGCAGCCCGCATCTTCCAGCAGTTTCACGGCCACGAAACCGACCGAAGGCCGGTGCAGATCGACGAGACAGGTGACGAAGAGACCGATGCGCATGGGTTGTTCTCATTGAAGAAGATATCTTGACCACAGGAGTGGAGAGAAACACCTGTGGGAGCGGCTATGCCGCGACGATGCGAAGTGCCGAACCGATCGCGGCATAGCCGCTCCCACATACGCTACCCACAGGTACGGAAGACGAGGAGAAAGGCGATTGCTCTCGCAGGGAGCGCCGGGACGCCGGGAAAGAACCAACGTAATTGGTCGTTTTGTCTTCCCCAGCGTCCCGGCGTTCTCCGCGAGAGATCATGTTGTTGCCTTTCTCTGTGTCCTCTGTGGCCATACCAATATTCAATCCAGATACTCGTACGCCACCAGCGTCAGGAAATCCGGCGGTTCGTCGGTGGCGGTGATGCGTTCGACCAGTTCGGCGGCGAGTGCGTAGTGGCCGCTGTCGAAGGCGGCGCCCTGCTCGGCGCGTATCCTGTCGAGCTCTTCCGCCAGCATGCCGCGAAACAGTTCGAGTGTCACGCGCCGACCGTCGTCGAGCCGGCCTGTCGGATGGCGTATCCATTGCCAGATCTGCGAGCGCGAGATCTCGGCCGTGGCGGCGTCTTCCATGAGGTTGTGGATCGGCACCGCGCCGCGGCCACCGAGCCAGGCGGCGAGGTAGCGGATCGCGACCTCGATGTTGTTGCGCAGACCGGCCTCGGTGATCGTGCCGACGCAGGGCGCGATGAGTTCGTCGCGCGTCGGATTCACGTCCGGCCGCTGGCGGTCGAGCTGGTTGGGCTGCGGCATCACCGCGTTGAATACCTCCAGCGCGATCGGCACCAGGCCCGGATGCGCGACCCAGGTACCGTCGTGGCCGTCGCGCGCCTCGCGTTCCTTGTCGGCGCGCACCTTGGCGAAGGCGGCCTCGTTCGCCTGTGGGTCGTCGCGCACCGGGATCTGCGCCGCCATGCCGCCCATCGCGAAGGCGCCGCGGCGATGACAGGTCTTGATGACGAGCTGCGTGTAGGCGCGCATGAACGGCACCGTCATGGTCACCTGCGCGCGTTCCGGCAACAGGCGGTCGGGATGATTCCTGAAGGTCTTGATGTAGCTGAAGATGTAGTCCCAGCGTCCGCAGTTGAGGCCGGCGATGTGGGCCTTGAGTTCCCACAGGATCTCGTCGAGTTCGAACACCGCCGGCAGGGTCTCGATCAGCACCGTGGCCTTGATGGTGCCGCGCGGGATGCCGAGCGCGTCCTGCGCGTGATCGAACACGGCGTTCCACAGCGCGGCCTCGCGGTGACTCTGCATTTTCGGCAGATAGAAGTACGGGCCGGTGCCGCGCGCGAGCAGTTCCTTTGCGTTGAGGAAGAAGTACAGACCGAAATCGAACAGCGCCGCCGGCATCGCGCGGCCGTCGACCTGCACGTGTTTTTCCGGCAAATGCCAGCCGCGCGGTCGCACGATCAGCACGGCGGTCTCGTCGTTGAGCCGGTATGGCTTGCCTTCGGGCGAGGTGAAGTCGATCTGCCGGCGAATCGCGTCGTAGAGGTTCTGCTGGCCTTCGAGCGTATTGCGCCAGGTCGGCGCATGCGCGTCCTCGAAACAGGCCATGAAGCATTTCGCGCCGCAGTTGAGCGCATTGACCACCATCTTGCGGTCGGTCGGGCCCGTGATCTCGACGCGCCGGTCGCGCAGGTCGGGCGGTATTTCCGCCACTTGCCATTCCGATTCGCGGATCTCGCGCGTCCCGGGCAGGAAGTCCGGCAAACCGCCGCCGTCGAAAAAGGTCTGGCGTTCACGACGCGCCGCCAGCACCTCGTCGACGCGCGGGGCGAAACGCCGGTGCAGATCGGCGAGGAAGTCGAGTGCCTGCGGCGTCAGGATGGACTCGAAACCGGTTGCAGGGCTGGTGCTG
>JAQVJI010000071.1 GCA_028695255.1 Chromatiales bacterium
GTTGTTGCGCGGCGTGAAACTGCCGCCGCAGCCGGGCGTGATGATCGAACTCTACCGGCTGCTGGCCAAACCGGATCTGGATCTGAGGGCGATCGCGCAGGTGATCGAACGCGATCTGAGTCTGGCCGCGCGCGTGCTCAAGGTCGTCAACTCG
Organism: Chromatiales bacterium; assembly: GCA_028695255.1. Classification (GTDB taxonomy): domain Bacteria; phylum Pseudomonadota; class Gammaproteobacteria; order Ectothiorhodospirales; family Ectothiorhodospiraceae; genus JAQVJI01. Next base: position 155 of record JAQVJI010000071.1, read on the forward strand.
CCGCTCTACGGGCTCGGACGCACGATCGACTCCATTCCGCGCGCGGTGCAATTGCTCGGCGTGCGCAATCTGGTCCATGTCGTTACCGCCGTGTCGCTGCGCCAGGCGATGGAGAATCACAGTCACCCGCTGACCGACCGCTTCTTCGATCTTGCCCACGACATCGCACTCATCGCGGCCGGGCTGGCGGAGCGCTACGGCGTGATGCCGGCGGATCAGGCCTATACGCTGGGGTTGTTCCACGATTGCGGCATGCTGCTGATGCTGCAACGGTTTCCGGACTACGGCGCATTCATCGAGCAGACCGGCGTGACCACCGGCGAGGTGCTGGTCGAACTCGAGAACGCGCGCTACGACACCAATCATGCGGTGGTCGGGTATTTCCTGTGCCGCGGCTGGCGTCTGCCGGATGCGGTGACCGAGGCGGTCGCGCGTCATCATCGGGTACGCGACGTGCTGGCCGAACATGCCGCGGCCAAGGCGGCCGGGCACGCCGACGACGGGTTGGCGGCGCGGGTCGCACTGGTGTCGTTGGCCGACGCGATCGGTGCGCGGCTGCGTGCCGGCGACGCGCTGATGGAGGTCGGCGACGCCCTGCACGATGTGCTCGCCTTCTTCGACATCGGCGAGCAGGAATTCGGATTCCTGTGCGAGGAGATGCGCGATCTGCTGGCGGACTGAGCCGGTGTTTCTGGCCAGTGTTCTCGGCCGGCGTTCTCAGTCCTGAGCCCGGATCGGGTTCGGTCCGGTGCCGGGCATGAGCATCTGCGATGACAACAGGTTTTCGAATTCGTCCAGCGGCAGCGGCCGGCTGAGCAGATAGCCCTGCCAGGCGTCGCATGCCGATGCGGCCAGGAAGGTCTTCTGTTCGGCGGTCTCCACGCCCTCGGCAATCATCTCCAGTTCGTGCTGGGATCAAAACGCTTTCAGGAAGAGGTTCGCGAATGCTCGCACGTTGCGTGGTGCCCGGCCAATCCGGACGGCCGCCGACAATAAGGGATCGACAGGGCTGAAATCAAAGCCGGTCGCCGGCAGATCGTACGTGGAAACCATGGTCTGTCCCCAACTCTGCAATTCTGCGCTCAGGCTGCGCGCGGCCTGACCTCCTGCTCGATCGTTCCGGATACCGCCGACTCCGCCACTCTCAGCTCGTAGTCGGCCTGAAGTCCCATCCAGAATTCGGCGCTGGTGCCGAAGTAGCGGGCCAGCCGCAGGGCGGTATCGGCGCTGATGGACCGGCGTTCGCGCACGACTTCGTTGATGCGCGGCGCAGGGACGTGCAGCGCCATCGCCAGGGCATTGGCCGACAGACCGAGCGGCACCATGAATTCCTCCCGCAGGATCTCGCCGGGATGGATGGCGCGCATACCGTTTCGGATTGGCTTCATGACGTTTTCCTCTCAGTGATAGTCCACGATCTCCACGTCGAACGCATTGCCGTCGTGCCACTTGAAGCAGATCCGCCACTGGTCATTGATACGAATGCTCCATTGCCCCTTGCGGCCGCCCTTGAGGGCCTCCAGCCGGTTTTGCGGCGGGATGCGGAGATCTTCGAGGCGAGTAGCACGATGCACCATCAGCAATTTGCGTTCGGCAATCTGCCTGAACGCAAGCCACTGCCTGTGACACGCGCCCCCCTCGAAGAGGGCGCGCGTCCGCTTGCATCCGAATGACTGGATCATGACGCCTGCAAGCGTATAACGTGACGCGTTATACGTCAACCGAAAGCCATGCATGGGAGGTCGAACCCGACCAGATGCTAGGCTCGCCCGCGCTCGACGGCCTGCGCTACGGCAAGGTCTGCACGCCGACGGCGTGCACATCGCGACACTCTAAATGCGCGCTCTTCCTGCGCCGCTTCCATGCGCTCGTCGAAAAGGGTCGCGTCCATGTCGCGATGCCGCCGCTCTTTCGCGTCGACATCGGCGAGCAGGAATTCGGATTCCTGTGCGAGGAGATGCGCGATCTGCTGGCGGACTGAGCCGGTGTTCTCGGCCGGCGTTCTCAGTCCTGAACCCGGATCGGGTTCGGTCCGGTGCCGGGCATGAGCATCTGCGATGACAACAGGTTTTCGAATTCGTCCAGCGGCAGCGGCCGGCTGAGCAGATAGCCCTGCCAAGCGTCGCACGCCGATGCGGCCAGGAAGGTCTTCTGTTCGGCGGTCTCCACGCCCTCGGCAATCACCTCCAGCCCCAGGTTGCGCGCCATGGCGATGACCGTCTGCACGATGGCCATGTCGTCGCGGTCGTCCGGGATGCCGTTCACGAAGGAACGGTCGATCTTCAGCCGATCCACCGGCAGACGCTTGAGGTAACTGAGCGAGGAATAGCCGGTACCGAAGTCGTCGATGGCGAGGCTCACGCCCAGTGCCTTCAGTTCGCGCAGCGTACGAATGCCCTGCTCGGCATGGCTCAGCACGAAGCCCTCAGTGATCTCCAGTTCCAGCAACGAGGGATCGAGATGCGTCTCGCGCAGCACTTCGCGCACGGTCTGCACGACGTTGCCGTGCACGATCTGCACGCCCGAGAGATTGACCGCGATGCGCAGCGGCCGTCCGTCGATTTCCCAGCGCCGCGCCTGTTCGCAGGCGGTGAGCAGCACCCAGCGGCCGATGGCGTGGATCAGGCCCGTGTCCTCGGCCAGCGGGATGAAGCGGTCGGGCGGCACCAGCCCCTTGTCCGGCGACTGCCAGCGTATCAATGCCTCGGCGCCGAAGGTCGCGCCGTCGTCGAAAGTCGCCTGCGGCTGGTAGTAGAGCCTCAGTTCGCCGCGTTCCAGCGCACGGCGCAATCCGCTTTCGAGTTCGAAACGCTCGCGCGACAGGCGCGACAGTTCCGGCGTGTAGTACTGGTAGGTGTTGCGGCCCTGGTCCTTGGCGCGGTACATCGCCGTGTCGGCGTTCTTGATCAGCAGTTCCGGCGTTTCGCCGTCGGAGGGGAACAGGCTGATGCCGATCGAGCCGCCGATGAAGATCTCGTGTTCGTCGATGTGGATCGGTTCGATCAGGCCGTTGAGGATCTTGCGCGCCACCACGCCGGCGTGCTGCGGCGCGGCCAGGCTTTCGAGGATCACCAGGAATTCGTCGCCGCCCAGTCGCGCCACCGTGTCCTGTTCGCGCACGGTGGCGATCAGCCGGTGCGCGATCGCCTGCAACAGACGATCGCCGATCGAGTGGCCGAGGCTGTCGTTGACGTTCTTGAAGCGGTCGAGATCGATGAACAGCACCGCCAGCTTGTTGTGGCTGCGCCGCGCGCGTTCCAGCGCGTCGTTCAGGCGGTCGTGCAGCAGCACGCGGTTGGGCAGGTCGGTCAGCAGGTCGTAGTGCGCCAGATGGTTGATGCGCTCTTCCGACTGCTTGCGCTCGGAAATGTCGCTGAAGATGCTGATGAAACGGATGATGCGGCCCTGTTCGTTCTTCACCGCGCTGATGTTCTGCCAGGCCGGGAACTCGTCGCCCTCGTGGCGCCGGTACCAGACCTCGCCCTGCCAGTTGCCGACCTTTTTCAGCGTGTCGCACAACTGCTCGAAATGCAGTGCGTCGTAGCGCAGTTGCGCCATCAGGTCGTGCAGGGTACGGTTTTCGACCTCCTCGCGCGGGAAGCCGGTCATGCGTTCGAAGGCCTGGTTGACTTCCATGATGCGGTGTTCGGCGTCGGTGATGACGATCGCCTCCTGACTGCCCTGGAACACGCTCGCCGCCAGCCGCAACTGCTCCTCGGTCTGGCGCGTGCGCGTGAGGTCGTGGATCGCCAGCAGCGCGCCGATGATCGCGCCCGATGCGTCGCGGATCATCTTGATCATCACTTCCAGCGGACGCCCGGTCGGGTTGTAGGCGTGATCCGCTTCCTGCGTGATGAAGGCATCCTGCTTGGCATGCAGCGCCTTGCAAGTGGCGCAGGCATCGAGATCGCCGCTCGGCACGATGACCTCGCAGAGGTCGCGGCCGAGCATTTCCTCCGGCGTCATTCCGAGCATGCGGAAAAATGCCTTGTTGGCGCGTGCCACGCGGGCGTCGGCATCGAGCAGACAGACCCCGTCCTCGAAGAAGTCCATCGCATGGGTCCATTCCGCGGCGGACTTGGCCAGCGCCTGCTCGACGCGCCGACGTTCGGTGACGTCGCGGCCCAGCACCACCAGGCCCTTGCGCGAACCGATCTCGGTATACACCGGTACCTTGATGACGTCGAATACGCGCTCGTCGCCGTCGACGGTCGGAATCGCTTCCTCGCCGCGCGAGACGCCGCCACGGCGCCAGGCGATCTCGTCGCTTTCTTCGCAGGCCAGAAACGCGTCGCGATAGAGCGGGTCGGTGTGGTCGGCCAGTTCCGAATCGGTGCGGCCGTGATAGTCCACGTGCTCCAGCGCGAACAGGCGCAAGTCGGATTCGTTCGCCTCCAGCCAGCGCCCCTCGCCGTCCTTGAAGCAGATGATGTCGGGCGTGGCATTGATGAGCGTGCGCAGGCGTTCTTCGTTCTCGCGCAGTGCCAATTCCGCCGCCACGCGTCCGGTGACGTCGCGCGCAACGCCGGTCGCGCCTCGATGCGGCGCGCGGCCCCGCCCGCGCCATTCGCCGATGGCCAGCGCCGGGCGTTCCATGATCTCCAGCGTGATCGGGTGCCCTTCCTTGTGGCGGATGTCGAGCAGTCGATGCCGTTCCCCGCTCTCGCCGCCGACGGCCGGCAGTTGATCGAGCAGTTCGGGCAGCAACGCGAATTCCGCCGGCGCGTAGCCCGTGGCCGACTCCACGGCCGGCGAAACGTAGGTGAAGGCACCGCGGTCGTCGCGCCGGTAGATGAAACCCTGCGCCAGTTCCAGCAGCGCACGTTGCTCCTCGGTGATCTGGGTCAGCCGCGCCGACTGATCGACCACGCGCGCCACCAGCGGATGGATCGCGCGCACGGTGGCGAACAGGCCGAGCAGCACCATCCCGAGCACGGTCAGCAGCGGCAGCGTCAGTTCGTGGGCGGCCAGACTATAGAGTTCGTCCGAGTCCAGTTCGATGAGATAGGTCCAGTCACCGATGCCGACCGGGGTGTGGAAGAACACCTGCGGTTGGTCGCCGAGCATGCCGCCGGCGCCGTCGCGCGCCCGTTCGAGCGTCTCGGCGAGACGCCCGTCGGGTCGGATCAGCGTGGTGTGGCCGGTCGCGGGATCGATGCCGAGCAGGGTGTTGCGCGTGGTCTCGCCGAGATATTGGCGGGCCGGGACGCGGTAGCGGCTCTGGTCTTCGAGCAGCCCCGTGAGGGCATCGAGGCGGAAGGCCACCACGTCGGTGCCGACGCGCTCGCCCTCGCGCGTGAAGATCGGCGCGCCGACCAGCAATACGGGCTCGCCGTTCAGGCTCGCCAGGGCGCCGAGACGCACCGCGCGGCTAGCGGCGTCGGGGATCGGCCAGTGCGTTTCCGGAATGGCGTGGCCGAGTTCCAGCAGCGGCCGATGGCCGGGGCCGAGACGGGTCAGGCCGGCGACCTCGGGCGCCTGACGCAGGGCGTCGCGCAGGCGCGGTTCGGAGAATGCGATCAGGGCGTCGAGCGAGAGTTCGTTGCGGGTGTACAGCACCAGGCGGTCGCGGATCTCGCTGCGGCTGGTGAACTGACGGGCGATGTCGGCGAACTTGGTCAGCAGATGACCGATCGCATCGGCCTGCGCGCGCGCACTCAGCGCGACGCCCTGTTCGGCGTTCTCCCGGGCGTGCTGGTAGAACGGCAGGCCGGCGCTCAGGCCGACCAGCAGACCGGTCAGCAGGATGCCGAGCACCGCCCACAGTACGATCCGGTGCTGGATCTTGGTGATGTCAGGGATGGACAACGAAATGCTCCCGCGGCAAGCGATTTCCACACGTTCGTAGGCTTATAGCACGTAAGCCGGTCGTCGGGCACGACCCCGCTTGGGAGGTGGCGCGCGGTGATCGGGCAAGGGCATGGAATCTGGTCCACAATCTCCGCATGGCCATCGGTCCGGCGACATGAGGTTTGCGCAAACCACGATTTCGGGATCGGGGGCCACCCTCACCGAGACGCGCGGCTGTCGCCGATCAATAATAAACCCGCGTATTTTTGTTATTGAAGCGGCGATCAGCGTGTCGAACACGAGTCCGCCAGGCAAACATTACCCCATGTGCGTAAACACAATTCGCCGCCGCATCAATAACCGAACGATGTCGCCGCCCACGCGACGGGGCGGCTGGTACGTCCCGAACGGATCGGGTGCGGCATGACGTCGCTGCCGCGTCGTATCCTGCCATTCTTCTCGCATGCCGCGACGCGGGTCGCGGCGCTGTATTTCGCGTTCTCGCTGCTGTGGATCTTCGGCTCCGATGCGATCCTCGAAGCGTGGATCGAGGATCCGATCCTGCTGGTGCGCCTCAGCATCGCCAAGGGCGTGGCGTTCGTCGTCGTTACCACGCTGCTGCTGTACCTCGTCCTCCGTACATGGACCGGGCCGGTCGACGACGCGGCGGCGCCGGGGACGCGCGAGCCGCGCCTGCGCTGGCTGATCGTGATCCTGGCCGGCCTGTTTTTCGTTGCGCCGCTGTTGGCCTTCAGCGTCGTCCGCGTCCACGGGCCGGCGATGCGGGCGCACGCGATGACTGAAATTTCGGCCATCGCCGAACTGAAGGCGGGGCAACTCGAGACCTGGCTGCGCGAGCGCCGGGTCGATGCCGAGACGCTGGGCGAACGGCCGGGATTCGTGCGCGCGGTGGAGCGTTGGCTGCGAGACGGCGGGGAGGATGCGCGCAGCCTGCTGTTCCAGCGGATGGAAATGTTGGCGCGCGGCAAGGGCCATACGTTCGCGCTGCTGCATGCGGATGGCCGCATGGCGCCGCATCCGGACCCGGCGGACGAGGGCGCGGATCCGGTCAGTGTGCGTCACTGGCAGACGGCATACGCGGCCGCGCTGGACAGCGGCGAAGCGCGGCACAGCGATCTCTACCTGGATGCCGCTGGCCGCGTGCGGCTCGACTACATCGTACCGCTGTTCCGGCCGCTCGGCGATACCCACCACCTGTCCGGTTTCGTCGTGCTGCGGGTGCCGGTGCGGCACGACCTGCTTCCGCTGGAAAGGTATCGGCGCGAGCCGGAACAAGACGGGCTGCTGCTGGCGCGCCGCGAAGGCGGCGACGTGGCGTTCCTCGATCTGCTGAACCAGGGGGATGAGGCTTCGCCGGCGCTGCGCCATCACCTCGACATACCCGGTCTCCAGGACGTCATCGCCCAGCTCGGGGGCGAGACGCGGGTGGTCGAGGGACGTGACCATCTCGGTGTGCGCGTGTTCGCCGCCGTCCGGCCGATTGCCGGCAGTTCCTGGCATCTGGTGGCCACGGCCGCCCGCGCCGAGAAGCTGCAATCGCTGTATGACCTGGTGTTCTGGGTCGCGCTGGTGGCGATGGCGGCGGTCGCGATCATCGCGCTGCTGGTGATCCTGTTCTGGCGCCAGTTGCTGCGCGCGCATCGGTTGGAACTGCTGGCACAGGCGGCCGAGGAGGCGCAGCGTTTTCGTGCCATCTTCGATGCCGCGGTGGACGGCATCCTGATCGCCGACGCCGAAACGCGCCGGTTCGTGATGGCCAATCCGGCGATCTGCGCCATGCTGGGCCATACCGCCGACGAGATCATCAGGCTCGGCGTGGAGGACATCCATCCGCCCGAGGTTCTGCCGCAGGCGCGCGAAGCGTTCGATGCGCTGGCGCATGGGGGGCCGGTTTCGTCGCTGGACATCCCGGTCCGGCGCCGCGACGGATCGATCCTGCAAGTCAGCCTGAAGGCGTCGCGACTGCGAATCGGCGGGCGCAGCATGCTGGTCGGCATCTTCCGTGACGTCACCGAACGGCGGCAGATGGAAGAGCGCCTGCGGCAGTCCGCCACCGTGTTCGAAAGCACGCAGGACGGCGTGACCATCACCGACCTCGCCGGCAACATCCTGGCGGTCAACCGCGCCTTCGAGGACATCACAGGCTATGCCGAGGCCGAGGTGCTGGGAAAGAATCCGCGCGTCCTGCATTCCGGCCGGCAGGACGAGGCCTTCTATCAGACGCTGTGGGTCAGCGTCCGCGAGACCGGTTCCTGGCAGGGCGAGATATGGAACCGGCGCAAGAACGGCGAGATCTACCCTGAGTGGCTGAACATCAGCACGGTCTACGATGAACACGGCGCGCCCGTGAACTACGTCGGCGTGTTCTCCGACATCAGCCGTCTCAAGCGCAGCGAGGAACGGCTCGAACATCTCGCTCACTACGACCCCCTGACCGAACTGCCCAACCGGTTGCTGGTCCAGTCGCGCTTGCAGCACGCGGTCGAACAGGCGCAGCGTGCCGGACGGCGGATAGGGGCGCTGCTGATCGATCTCGACCACTTCAAGACGATCAACGAGAGCTACGGCCATCCGACCGGCGACGACCTGCTGATTGCGGTCACGCGTCGCCTGCGCGAGCGCGTACGCGCCGGTGACACCTTCGGGCGCCTCGGCGGCGACGAGTTCCTGCTGGTGCTGGAACAACTCGCCAGCCCGCAGGACGCGGCGGTGGTCGCACGCGATCTGCTCGATGCCCTGGCGGCGCCGTTCCGGTTGCTCAGCGGCCTGGATGTCTACGTCGGCGCCAGCATCGGCATTGCCGTGTTTCCCGACGACGGCAAGGGTGCCACCGAGCTGCTGCGTGGCGCCGACGGTGCGATGTACCGGGCCAAGGAGCAGGGGCGCAACGGCTTTGCGTTCTACGCCACCGGCATGGACGTCGATGCGGCGGCGCAACTGGAGCTGGAGACGGCGCTGCGTCGCGCGCGGGAAAGAAACGAGCTGCTGCTTTACTTCCAGCCCAAGGTGTCGCTGCGCGACGGCCGCGTGAGCGGCGCCGAGGCGTTGATCCGCTGGCGGCGCGACGACGGCGAACTGGTGCCGCCATACCGCTTCATACCGCTGGCCGAAAAGACCGGTCTGATCGCGGACATCGGTGCCTGGGTCATCGACGAGGCCTGCCGGCAGGCGAGCGACTGGCGCGAGGCGGGGCTGGGCGAGGTGCGGGTAGCGGTCAACGTCTCGGCCGGCCAGTTCTTCACCGGCGATCTGTGCAAGGTGGTGGCCGATGCATTGCGACGGCACGCGGTTACGGCGGACTGTCTCGAACTGGAGGTGACCGAGAGCCTGCTCATGAAGGACCAGGGCGTGGCGGTCGAGCTGCTGTCCGGTCTCAAGGCGCTCGGCGTCCAGTTGTCGATCGACGATTTCGGCACCGGCTATTCGAGCTTCGCCTATCTGCACCGCTTCCCGGTCGACGCGCTCAAGGTCGACGGCTCGTTCGTGAGCGGCGTTCCAGCCGATCCGGATGCCGCGATGATCGTCGCGGCGATCATCGATCTCGCGCACCGCATGCGGCTCAAGGTGGTGGCCGAGGGCGTCGAGACCGAGTCGCAGCTCGGCTATCTGCGGGCGCAGGGCTGCGACGAGATCCAGGGCTACCACTTCAGCCGCCCGTTGCCGGCCGAGGCCTTCGCGGCGTTGTTGCGGGAGGATCGGCGGTTGTCGCCCTGGGAGTGCTGAGGCGATTCGTCAAATCGCCGTGCAGCCGCCGTTGGTCAGCATGTGTTCGAAGGTTTCGCGGTCGACCGGCGGGCTGAAGTGGAAGCCCTGAAACATGCGGCAGCCGCGCTCGATCAGAAACGCCAGTTGCGCTTCCGTTTCCACGCCCTCGGCCACGACGCCCAGGCCGAGGTTGAAGGCGAGGCCGAGCGTGGCGTTGACGATGGCGGCGTCGTGATCGTCGCGCGGCAGGTCGCGCACGAAGGAGCGATCGACCTTCAGGCTGTCGATCGGCAATTGCTTGAGATACATCAGCGACGAGTAGCCGGTGCCGAAGTCGTCGACCGAGAACCGCAGACCCAGTTCGCGCAGACGATTCATCTTCCGCGCCACGTTGTCCGGATCGTGCAGCAGGCTGCGCTCGGTGAGTTCGAGCACCAGGCTTTCGGCCGGCGCTCCGCTTTCGGCCAGCGTCGCCTGCACGCCCGCCACGAAGTCCTCGCTGGCGACCAGTTGGGCACTGACGTTGATCGCCAGCACGCAGCCGGCGGGTAGCAGGCCCTGTGCCCGCCAACCGGCCAGTTGGCGACAGGCCGCGGCCAGCACCCACCAGTCCACGATGGGCGCGAGCCCCAGGTCCTCGGCGATCGGCAAGAATTCGCCCGGCGGGATCAGGCCGTGCTGCGGGTGCTGCCAGCGCACCAGGGCTTCGGCGCCGATGATGGCGCCGCCGGCGTCGACCTGCGGCTGGAATACCAGCCGCAACTGTTCGCGCGCCACCGCCGCGCGCAGTTCGCTGTTGACCAGCAGCCGGCGATCGGCCTCGATCTGCATGTCGTCGGAAAAGAAGTGGATGCTGCCGCGGCTGCCCTTGGCGCGGTTCATCGCGCCATCGGCCTGCCGGAGCACGGCCTCGGCATCGTTCTCTCTGCCGGTATAGAGTGCGATGCCGATGCTCGCGCCGACCCGCAGTTCGTGTTCGCCGATGTGCAGCGGCCTCGCCATGGCGTCCAGGATCTTGCGTGCGACGACATAGGCATTGTGCGCGATCGCATCCACGCCTCCGACTTCCGGCGCCAGCAGGATCACGAATTCGTCGTCACCCTGGCGCGCCGCCGTGTCTTCCGCGCGCAGGGTGCCGCGCAGGCGTTCGGCGACCGTCACCAGCAGGGTGTCGCCGGCTTGATGGCCGAGGGCATCGTTGACGTTCTTGAAGTGGTCGAGGTCGAGGCAGAGCACGGCGCCGATGGTGCCGCGGCGCGCGGCCAGCGCCAGTTCCTGTTCCAACCGCGAGCGGGCGAAGCGGCGGTTGGGCAGGTTGGTCAGGGGGTCGTAGTGCGACAACCGTTCCAGTTGCGGATCGAGTTCGTTCAGGCGGTTCGGATTACGGCCGTGGCCGAGATAGTGCACGACCGTCCCGCTGCCGCTGCGCAGGGCGGTGATGCTGAGCCACATCACCACCAGACTGCCGTCCTTGCGCCGGTTCCAGATCTCGCCGCACCAGCGGCCGGTATCGTCGAGCTGCCGCCACATGTCCCGATAGAAGGCGGCATCATGGCGGTGTGAGCGCAGCACGCCCGGCCGCCGGCCCACCACCTCGTGTGCGCGGTAGCCATACTCCTGCTCAAAGGCGGAGTTGACGCACAGGATCGTCCCCTGAGCATCGGTGACGAGCAGGGGGTCGTCGATGCCGAAGGCGCGGGCCTCGAGTTCCCGCGTCGATCGCTGGCGCCGGCGCCACCAGGCGGACGGCAGGATGATCAGGGCGAGGCCGGCGATCAGCAGCCAGAGCATCTGCTGGCCGTGCGGCGGCAGCAGCCAATTGGCGGACAACAGCAGAATGGCGGCGGTCGTCAATGGAATAATCGCCCGGCGTTCGAGGCGCATGCCTGCGCGCGCGTCGGCTTGCTCGTCTCCGGACGCCATCGCGACTCCTCAGGTATCCAGTTCCGTGCGGCAATCGGCTGCGTTGCGCCGGTTGGCGCCGGTGATAAAGTGTTGTTCCTTGTAAGTAGATTTTTTGGGCCGCCCCCGACGCCGGAAGGGGGCGCCATCGGGGGCGTAGCGTTCGGGCCACAGTTCCTGCGGCGGCAGGTTCAGTGCCCTGGCGATGATCGTTTCCATACGGGGATAGGGTGTGGCGAAGACCTGGTACAGCGTCTGGCGTCTGACGCCGGCCCCGCGGGCCAGTGATGCGAGACTGAGACCATTCAGTGAAAGCCGATAGATCACCCACGCCCGCCGTTTCTGCGGGTCGCGCAGCAGCTCCTTGGTTGTCCTGTCCAGTCGAGGCATGTGCGGGCGGGGCGGTTCCATTCGGAAACCTAGTCAAACCCATTTGGAGTGAAAACGCAACCCGATCGGGGGCCGTCAAGTGCGTGCGGGTGCTGGATCCGTCGCCTTGGGCCGTTCCCTGCATAGTCGTATGGAGCCGGTGTCAGTGACGAGACGTGAAGGTTCGCTGCCGGTTGCCGAGCGCGACCGCTTCCGTTTGGATGTGGGTGGGCGTCTGATGTACGTCCGGGAAAAGCTCGCGGGCCTGTCTCCCGCCGCCTTTGCACGCTCGCTCGGCGTCGGCAAGAGCAGCGTTCTGCGCTACGAGCTGGGCGAGCGCACGCCCGATGCCTGGTACATCGCTCAGGTGGCGTCGCGGTTCGGCGTGTCCGCGGATTGGCTGACGCGCGGCGACCCGGCGCGACCCGATGGTGCGTCCGCGCCGCATGACGGGCCGTCGGGTTGTCTGGACCGCCATCTGCTGAGCGAGGTGCTCCTCCTCGTCGAGACCTGGACCCTGGAGCACGACCTGCATCTGCCGCCACGAAAGAAGCGTGAGCTGATACTGCTCACGTATGATGAGTGGGCATTGAAGGACGCCGATGCCGCGCGGCACCTGCTGATCCGCATCCTGGCACTGCTGGCCTGATGGCGAGACCCGCCGGCGCTCCTCCCGGAACACGCGACGACCGGACGCCGATGCCCATACTCCTGATGAACCTGCGCCACGTGCCCGACGAGGAAGCGGACGACGTGCGGGCGCTGCTGGCCGAGCATGACCTCGATTTCTACGAGACGCCGCCCAATC
>JAQVJI010000072.1 GCA_028695255.1 Chromatiales bacterium
CCAGTGGTACGGCCGTCCTCTGGCACCGATGCCCCTGGTGCAGGATGGCCGGCTTCCCTCAGGTGTGCGAGGGAGTCATGAGGGCGCGCAGTAGGTTGTTCGCGGCGCCCATGCGTCTCGCGCAGATCACGGCCAGTATCGGTGTGTCTTTGCCAAGCAGGATCAGCTAGTCGATTGGCAAGGGTGTAAAAACGCTTCGAAAAGCTGCAACTGCACCGCAAGCCACGGAACGGTCTGAACATCTGGACGTGCTCGGTTTGCTCAGTTTCGGGGCCTCGGAAGTTGCGAAGACTTCACGGCTACTTGTTGGAAGATCCTCGAGTCCTGGTCAGCGATACGCCACAGAACAACCCTTGCCTGTCGGCATCGTCCGCCGATTTAGGGTAGGAGAGCACATAGCGGCAATCTGCCCAGCCCGGCGGCTGGGAGCGACTACTTTACACAAATGCGGGGCCAGGCTGATCAAGCCCGATTCCATCCACCATCACGAGCAGGTCGTCAGAAAGTAAGGGTGGCAGGTTTCACTGTCGCCAGGGGGTCGCTTTCTGACGTCGCTTGACAATCCCGATTCATCATACTGTCACATCGAGTCAGTACACTCCTCACAACTTCGTGTGGGGATGTCTAGATGAGTCTTGTGGCTCTGCAGCGAAACGGCGGTGAGGCGATCTATAGCCAGATCGCAAAATTGCTCAAGGAAGAGATCGCTTCGTTTCTGACGCCGGGGGAACGCTTGCCTTCGGAAAACGAGCTGGCGGAGCGTTTCGGCGTCAACCGGCATACCGTTCGCCGCGCCGTCGAGGACTTGATCGCCGCCGGTCTGCTGGAGCGCCGCCACGGCAAAGGCACTTTCGTGCTCGACACCCCTGCCGATTACGTGCTGGGCAGCGGTACGCGCTTTACGGAAAACTTCGAATCACTCGGAAAGACGGCCAGCAGCCGCATTCTGCGAAAACTGGTGATCCCGGCCCGCGGTGGTGTCGCCAATCGCCTGAAACTCGCCGAAAACGACCCCGTTATCTGGATCGAATCTCTGCGCCTGGCCGACGACCAGCCAATCTGTGTCATCTCACATTTCCTGCCGCAGCGTCCCATTCCCGAATTGCTCGACGAGTATCACGGCGGTTCGCTGCACGAATATCTGGCCGTCCACCATGGACTGAAGCTGCGGCGGATCGAAAGCCTGGTCAGCGCGGCGCTCCCGCAAGGAGACGATGCCTCGCTACTGGGCATGCCCCAGAACCAACCGGTGCTGCGGGTCAAAAGCGTCAATGTAGGCGAACGGGATGGAACCCCGCTCGAATACGCCCTGACCCGGTTTCGCGCCGACCGGATCCAACTGCGCATCAATCCTTGACCGTCCTATTGATCAACCTTACGGGAGCTACTGCAATGTATTTGAAACCCGCCCTTTCGGCAAGTGCGCTGGCGCTGGCCTTGTCGTTGACTGCCGTATCCGCGCAGGCTCGCGATATCGTCATGGGCCTGATTCCGGCCGAAAACAACGAAGAAATGGTACAGAAATTCGAACCGATGCGCCAGCACCTGGAAAAGAAGTTGGGCGTGAAGGTAAAAGTATTCACCGCCACTGACTACGCTGGCGTGATCGAAGCCATGAAGAAGAAGCGCGTCGACATAGCCTGGTTCGGCCCGCTTTCCTATTACCTGGCCGAACAGGAAGCCGGCGCGGAAGCCTTTGCCGTCGGCATCCGCGAAGGAAGCAGCTCACATACCTACAAAAGCCTCATCATCGCTCCCTGCGACTCCGGCATCAAGTCGATCCAGGACCTGAAGGGCAAGAGCGTGGCTTTCGTCGATCCTGCCTCGACCTCGGGCGGCCTGATGCCTACCTACATGGTCAAGAAAGAAACCGGCATGATGCCGCAGGACTTCTTTGGGAAGTTCACCTACGCCGGTTCCCACGACGCCGCCGAGCTGGCGGTCAAGAACAAGACCGTCGATGCCGCCGCCGACAACGACATCACCTACGAAAAAATGCTCGCCAACGGCCTCATCAGCAAAGAGACCAACTGCGTGATCAAGGAGTCCGATCCGCTGCCCGGCTCGCCGCTGGTCTATCGGGGCGACCTGCCGGCCGACATGAAGGCGAAGATTAGGGACGCCATCCTGACCGCCCACAAGGACATCAAGGTCACCGGCTACGGCAACCTGAGCCATTACGTGGCCGTCAGCCCGAAGGACTATCAGATGATTCGCGACATGGTCAAGGAACTGGGCCTGCAGAAGAAAGACTTGCTCAAGTAAGGGCAAGTAACGCATGGGAAAGGCAGGCCGTTTCGGTCTGCCTTCCTCGGAAAAGGAGAAAGTTCATGTCCGCGATTTCCATCCAATCCGTATCCAAGCGTTTCCCGAACGGCTTCGAAGCTCTGAAGGGCATCGATGCGGAGATTCGATCCGGCAGTTTCACCGTCGTGCTAGGCCCCAGCGGCGCCGGTAAGTCCACCCTGTTGCGGCTGATGAATGGCCTCGAAACCCCGACCACGGGCATGGTACGCATCGATGGCGAGATCGTCGATAGGCGCAAAGTACGCCACATCCGTTCTCGGGTCGCCATGGTGTTTCAGCAATTCAACCTGGTAGATCGCCTCTCCGTCGTCACCAACGTTCTGACCGGCCGCCTGGCGCACCGCTCTTGGGTGGGCAGTGTGTTCTACCTCTTCCGCCAGGAGGACCTGGGCATTGCACGGGAAGCGCTCTGCCGCGTGGGTCTGATCGACAAGGCCTGGAGCCGCGCCGACAAACTGTCGGGGGGACAGCAGCAGCGCGTCGGCATCGCGCGGGCGCTGGCCCAACGGCCCAAGGTCATCCTGGCCGACGAACCGGTCGCCAGTCTCGATCCCGTATCGAGCGAGGAGATCATGACGCTGCTGCGCGAAATCTGCGACCGCGACGGCATCACGGTCGTGGTCAATCTGCATCAGGTGGATCTGGCGCGGCGGTTTGCCGACCGCATCATCGGCATGAACGGCGGGAGGATCGTTTTCGACGGCAAGCCCGAAGAAATGACGCAGTCGGTGCTGCGTACCATCTACCAAAGGGAAGGGATCGAAGATGACACCAGCCTTGATATGGCGCTGGCCTACGCCTAACGGCCTGCCGCCGCTGCCGCTGGTCGGCGGCGTGCTGGCGCTGCTCGCCGGTCTCTGGCTGACCGCGCCGATCGTGGAGGTGGATTTCGTCCGTCTCATTGGTTCCTTTGGCAGGATGCTCGCCTTCGCCGGGCAGATGTTCGTCACGCCGGACTGGGAGTATGTGCCGCAACTGCTGGCGAAGATGCTGGAGACCATTGAAATGACGGTGCTGAGTACCGCCATCGCCATCGTCGTCAGTTTGCCGCTGGGTATCCTCGCCGCCAGCAATGCCACGCCGCATCCGGTGGTCTATCGGCTTACGCGCGACCTGTTGAGCCTGATGCGCGCGCTGCCGGAACTGGTCTGGGCGCTGGTCTTCGTGTCGGCGGTCGGCCTGGGCCCCTTGCCGGGCGTCATGGCCCTGGCTTTCGTGACCGTCGGCTTCATGGGCAAGTTTTTCGCCGAGTCCATCGAGGTGGTGGATCACAAGGCGGTAGAAGGGGTGCGGGCGCACGGCGCGGGCTGGTTGCAGGTGCGCCTGTTCGCCATGCTGCCGCAGGCCTTGCCTGACTTCGTGGGCACGGTGATGTACATCCTCGACCACAACCTGCGCGCGGCCGCCATTCTCGGCCTGGTCGGTGCGGGCGGCATCGGCTACGACCTGGTGATGTCGATGCGCCTGTTCCAGTACGACCGGCTGCTGCTGATCGCGCTGGCTATCTATGTGGTGGTCACCGTCCTTGATCGCGCGTCCGATCGCCTGCGCAGCCGCATCATCCACGGGAGACGGGCATGAACGTCCACGACCTGAAATCGGCTCGTCCGCAGCCTCTGCCGCCCAAGCCGCGTAACCCGATGCCGGTCTGGGTGGCGGCGACGCTGGCCATGCTCTGGTTGATCGTGTGGGACCTGGAAATTTCGTTCGAGACTCTGGCCTACGGGGTCGAGGACATGGCCGAATATTTCAGCCGCTACGGGCAACCCGATTTCACGGACTTGTCTAGATATCTGTACCTCATGGGGATCACCCTGGCCACTGCGCTGTGGGGCACGGTGTTCGCCCTGTTGGTGGCGTTCTTCCTGGCGCCGCTGGCCGCACGCAATTTCACGCCCAATACCGTGACCTACCGCATCGCCCGTGAAATGCTGAATTTCATGCGTGCGATGCCGGATTTGTTGCTGGCACTGATCTTCGTCGCTGCCCTGGGACTGGGACCGATGCCCGGCGCGCTGGCGCTCGGGGTACATACGGCAGGTTTTCTCGGCAAGTTCTTCGCCGAAAGCCTGGAACGGGTGGACAAAGGCGTTTGCGAGGGCGTGGCATCGACCGGTGCCAACTTCGCGCAGATGGTCATGTATGCCGGCTGGCCATCCATTCTGCGCGAGGCCCTGGGCTACGTCCTCTACATTCTGGACCGCAACGTCCGGATGGCGTCGGTGCTCGGATTGGTCGGCGCCGGCGGCATCGGTCTGGCGCTGCACGACACCTTGCGCCTGTTCGACTATGGCCAGTCGGCGGCGCTGATCCTGGTCATCTTGGCCACCATTTTGATCATCGACTACGCCTCGGCGTGGCTGCGCGGGAGATTGGGTTGATGAACCTGGAAAGAAAAGACTGGATTCGGGCGCTGACCGCCCATCCGGCCACCGTATTGAATGCACTGGCCGAGGACGTGACGGCCGGTTGCGACGTGAAGCTCAAGAGCCTGCCGCAGGCGGGCCTGGGGCTGCTGACCCTGACCGACGGGGCCTTCCACGAGCCCTATTACCTGGGCGAGTTTCCGCTCTCTTCGTGCAGCATCGAACTCTCCCTGTCTGATGGTCGGCAAGCTGCGGGCGGTGCACAGGTGATGGCTGACGATGCGGAACTGGCCCGTTCGCTGGCCATACTCGACGCCGTCCTGGCCGCTCGGTTTCCTGGCTGGGAGCGCGTATCGGCCCACATTGAATCTGGGGCGAAGCAGCGCGCTGAGGAGGACCGCCGCCGTCGTGCCATGCTCGCTGCGACACGGGTCGACTTTGCGATGCTGAACAACGCGGAGGATGACGACGATGAATGTTGAACCCATCTGGCAGGCAGACGTCCAGCAGCGCGTTTTCCGTGAACTGGTCGAAGCATTCTCACGACCCGGAGACATCAGGGAGATCGGTGACTGCATCGATGGTGCCGCCGCGCAACGCGCCGTGCTGGCTACCCTGATGGACGGGGAAATGACGCTGGCCGACCCCCACGGGCAAATCGAACCGGCAGACTGGCCCTTGCTGCAGGCCAAACCGGAATCCGTCGAACGTGCCCGTTACATCGTGGCCGACGGACATCGTGCCCCCGATTTTCAGCCGATGCTGGGCTCGCTGGAGTCTCCGGAGTTCGGGGCGACCATTCTCATCGGAATCGATGGCGTGGGCGAAAGCGCCTTGACCCTGGACCTCGAAGGGCCGGGGGTCAATGGCCGGCGAACGCTGTGCCTGGCAGGACTGCATCCCGACTGGCTGGTACGCCGCGCCGACTGGGTTGGTAGTTTCCCACTGGGGGTCGACCTGCTGTTGTCGGATGCGCGGCGCCTTGTCGCGCTGCCGCGCACTACGCATATCCGCATTTCTGGAAAGGCTCTTTGACATGAGTTACGTTGCCATCAAGGGCGGCGGCCAGGCCATCGCCGGCGCTGCCGCCGTCAGCGAATACCTGCGCACCGAAGAAGGGCTGGGCAATACCGGTGCCGAACCGCTCGCGATCGATGCCATTCTTCATCAACTGCGCCATCTGGTGGATCGCGTCGTCTCCGAAGGTGGGGTGTACTACCCGCGATTCGCCGCGCTCGCCATCAAGCAGAGTATGGGCGACACGCTGGAAGCCGCCTTCGCCTTGCGCGCCTGGCGTTCCACCCGGCCGCGCCTGTCTGAGACCCCGCCGCTCGACACTTCAAGGATGCGCCTGATTCGCCGCATCTCGGCTGCCTTCAAGGACATTCCCGGCGGCCAGATGCTGGGGCCGACGCCGGACTATGCCCTGCGCCTGCTGCGGCTGGAGCTGATGGATGAATCGCCGGATGCCTTCCGGGCCGTGGCCCGTAACTGGCTGGAGAAGTGCCCCGAGGCGGAGCTGCCCGACACTTTCCCCAAGGTGCTCGACGCCCTGCGTGCGGAAGGTTTGCTGCCACCGGTCAGCGCGACTCGCGGTCAGACGGCCTTCGACATCACCCGCGAGCCGCTGGTGTTCCCCGTGCCGCGTTCGGCTCAGCTTGCCACCATGGCGCGGGCGGAAACCGGCTCGCTGCTGGCGATCGCCTATTCCAACATGCGCGGTTACGGCGACGTGCACCCGACGGTGGCGGAGCTGCGGGTCGGCTATCTGCCGGTGATGCTGCCGCACCCGGTCACCGGTGAGCTCGTTGAAGCCGGCGAGGTGCTGATCACGGAATGTGAAGTGGTTGCCATGTACGAAGCCGACGAGGCCGGCGGCAAACCCGTGTTCACCATCGGCTACGGAGCGTGTTTTGGTCACAACGAGGTCAAGGCGATCTCCATGGCCATTCTCGACCGCGCGCTGCAGAAAGGCATGAAGGACGGCGCGAACAATCCTTCCGAAGACCCGGAGTTCGTCCTGCTTCATGTCGATGGCGTCGACTCCATGGGTTTTGCATCGCATTACAAGATGCCGCACTACGTCACCTTCCAGTCCGACCTGGATCGCCTGCGCACCACGCAACAAAAGTCAGGGGAGCCCGCATGAACGCCATGTCCCATAACCAAGCCGGCAATGCCTACAATTTCGGCTTCCTCGACGAATACGCCAAGAAGGAAGTGCGCCGCGCCATCCTCAAGGCGATCGCCATTCCGGGCTACCAGGTGCCCTACGCCTCGCGCGAAATGCCCATGGGGCGCGGCTTCGGCACCGGCGGTTTGCAGTTGACCCTGTCGCTGATCGGCCCCAACGAGGTCGTCAAGGTCATCGACCAGGGGTCGGACGATTCGGTCAACGCGGTCAACCTGCGCCGGTTCATCGAAATGACCTGTCCCGGCGTTTCGACCACCACGGCAACGGCGGAGTGCACTCTCATCCAGTCGCGCCACCGTATCCCGGAACTGCCCCTGACAGCGCGGCAGATCCTCGTCCTGCAGGTTCCTTACCCGGACCCGCTGGTGGTGGTCGAACCTTCCGAGGACAAGCGCAAGACCATGCACGGCGAGGCCGATTATTCGCGCCTGCTGGTGAAGCTGTACGAGGACATCGTCAAGTTCGGCGAGATCACCATCTCGCACCGCTATCCGACACGCATCAACGGCCATTACGTCATCGACCCCTCGCCGATTCCGCGCTGGGATGTGCCGAAGCTCAACGACTCGGCGGCCCTGATCCTGTTCGGTGCCGGGCGTGAAAAGAAAATCTACGCCGTGCCGCCGCATACCAAGGCAGAGCCACTGGCCTTCAGCGACGTGCCGTTCCGCGTCGAGGATTTCCGCGACGAGCAGGGGCGGCGGCGCGCCTGCGCCCGCTGCGGCTGCGTGGACTCTTTCCTCGATGAGTTCGTAACCGATTCGGGCAGCAAGACCTATCAATGCTCGGACAGCGATTGGTGCGACATGCAGCTGCGCAAAGCCAGACAAACCCAGGGAGAGCCGGCATGAACAAGATTCTCGAAGTGCGCGGCCTCTCCAAAATCTACGGCCCGGGTTGCCCGCAATGCCTCGAGTCCACCGGACCGGAGGCCGACACCAATTTGTGCCCGCATTGCGGCAGCGTGGTCGCCATCCATGACGTGTCTTTCGACCTGTTCGAGGGCGAGATTCTCGGCGTCATGGGCGAATCGGGCAGCGGCAAGTCGACGGTGGTGAAAACCCTCTACTTCGATCAGGCGCCATCGAGCGGCGAGGCGATTTTTTTCGACAACGACCGGCAATACGATCTGTTTTCGCTGAACGCCGCTCAGCAGCGCTGGCTGCGCAACCACCGCTTCGGTATGGTCTATCAGAACCCGAACCTGGGCCTGAATTTCAACATCAGCGCCGGCGGCAACATTGCCGAACGGCTGCTGATGAGCGACCTGATGGACTACGGCGCGATTCGCGAACGCGCCAAGGCCTTGCTGGCTCGCACCGAGGTGCTGCTGTCCCGCGTCGACGATCTGCCGAAGCACTTTTCCGGCGGCATGCAGCAACGGGTACAGATCGCCAAGGCCTTGGCCACCCAGCCGCCGCTGCTGTTTCTCGATGAAGTGACCACCGGACTCGATCTGTCGGTGCAGGCGCGCATTCTCGACCTGATCCTCGAAATCCAGCAGGAGCTGAAGACCGCCATGGTCGTCGTCACCCATGATCTGGGTGTGATCCGCTTGCTGACCGGCCGGGCCATCGTCATGAAATACGGCCGCGTCATCGAGACGGGGCTCACCGATCAAATCCTGGAAGATCCCCAGCACGCCTATACCCAGCGTCTGGTGGCTTCCGCCCTGTGAGGAATACAGCATGAATCCCCCCATTCTCCAGGTCGAGGGCTACGGCAAGCATTTTCAGCTCCACGAGCAGAACAAGCTGATCCCTTCCTCGCACAACGTCAGCTTCACGGTGCGCGCCGGCGAACTCACGGCCCTGATCGGCCCCACCGGTGCGGGCAAGTCCTCGGTGCTGAAGGGCATTTACCGTACCTACCTGCCGAGCGCCGGCCGCATCCTGTATCGCGATGCGATGGGCCATGAACTGGATCTGGTGCTGGCCAGCGAGCACCAGATTCTGGAACTGCGGCGGCGCGAAATCGGCTTCGTCACCCAGTTTCTGCATTGCCTGCCGCGCCAGGCGACGCTCGACGTGGTCGCCCAGCCGCTCTTCGCACTCGGCGTTTCGCGTGATGTAGCCCGACAGCGAGCAGCGGAATTGCTCTCGGCCATGAAGCTGCCTGAGCGTTTGTGGAGCGTCTCGCCGGCGACATTCTCCGGTGGCGAGCGCCAGCGGGTGAATCTCGCCCGGGGCTTCATCGCCAAGCCGCGTCTTCTCTTGCTCGACGAACCCACTGCCAGCCTCGATCCGGCCACCGCCGAGCGTGTGATCGGACTCATCGAAGGACTCAAGGCCGAGGGCACAGCCATGCTCGCCATCTTTCACCACCCCGAAACCACCCGCCGGCTGGCAGACCAGGTCGTCGAACTGGATCCGCCGCCCGCCGTCGAAGAACTCCTCGAGGAGATCGCATGAACAGGCTCTATCTCACGGGGGCCCGCGTGGTGCTGCCCGACGCCGTGCTCGAAGACGCTGCCGTGCTGATCGAGGATGATGTCATCGCCGCCATCAATCCGGAATCAGGCCACGGCGCGCTAGCCGTCGACCTGCGCGGCAAGACGCTCATTCCCGGCATGATCGACCTGCATTGCGACGCCCTGGAAAAGGAAGTCGAACCGCGCCCCAACGTGCACTTTCCGCTCGATTTCGCCTGCGCCCAGGCCGACAAGCGCAACGCGGCCGCGGGGGTCACCACGGTATTCCACGCGCTGTCCTTCGCCAACGAGGAACTCGGCGTGCGCAACAACGCGTTCGCCGCTGCGGTGGCGCGCGCGGTGCACGCCTGGAACCCGCACGGCCTGATCGACAACCGGGTGCACTGCCGCTACGAAGTGACCGACCCGACCGCGCCTGAGATTCTGCTTGAGCTGATGGCCGCCGGCGAGGTGCACCTGCTGTCGGTGATGGATCATTCGCCGGGCCAGGGGCAGTTCAAGGACATCGCCGCCTACCGCGATTATCTGGCGCGCACCTACAAGAAATCCGCAGGCGAACTGGATGCGCTGCTCGAGAATAAGCTCGCCCAGGCGGAAGGGGCCATGGAGCGCATCCGGCGGCTCATCGGCGCTGCTCACGAGCGAGGCATTCGCGTCGCCAGCCACGACGACGACACGCCGGAGAAGGTGGAGACGCTCCATGGTCTGGGCGTGGGCATATCGGAATTTCCGATCAACCTGGAATCCGCCCAGGCCGCCCGCGAACGCGGCATGAGCACCGTGTTCGGCGCCCCTAACATCCTGCGCGGCAAGAGCCAGTCCGGCGCGATGCGGGCGCTGGACGCGGTGAAGGCGGGCGTGGCGGACTGCCTTTGCGCCGACTATCACCCGGCGGCGCTGATCATGGCGGTGTTTCGCCTGCCGGAGCTGGCAGGTATCAGCCTCGCCGACGCCGTTCGCCTGGTCAGCACCAATCCGGCCAGGGCGGCCGGGCTCACCGATCGCGGCGAGATCGCGGTCGGCAAGCGTGCCGATCTGGTGGCAGTTGCCCACATCAATGGGCTGGCCCAGGCGAGCAGCGTGTTTTCGGCAGGTAAACTGGTTTTCGAGGTCCACTTCGATCATGGCTGAGGGAAAGCTCTTCTACGTCATCGGCCCCTCCGGCAGCGGCAAGGACAGCCTGATGCGTTACGCACGGGAGCGCCTGGCGAGCGATCCCCGCGTAGTCTTCGCCCATCGCTACATCACCCGGCCGGTGGAGCTCCACGGGGAGAATCACGTTGCCCTGACCGAGGCCGAGTTCGACGCACGCCAGGCCGCCGGCCTCTTCGCCATGCACTGGAGCAGCCACGGTTTGCGCTACGGCATCGGCCAGGAAATCAACTTCTGGCTGGCCAAGGGCTGCAACGTGGTCATGAACGGCTCCCGCGAGTACCTGGCGGAGGCAAGGCGTCGCTACCCGGCGTTGACCGCGATTTTGGTTACCGTCTCGCCCGAAATTCTTGCCGCCAGGCTACGCGCTCGCGGCCGGGAAACGGAAGATCAGATATCCGAGCGAATCGTGCGTGCCAGACAATTCATGCGCCCAGAGGGTCGTCTGGAAATCATCGAGAATGACACTGAATTGCACGTGGCAGGCGATCGCTTGGTGCAATTGTTGTCGGTCGCAAGCACTTCAGAGCCGGTGTCTGTCTGACATGCGCATCACGTTTCTCGGCACGGGCGACGCAGGCGGTGTGCCGCTCTACGGTTGCGATTGTTCGGCCTGCACCCGGGCTCGGGCAGTTGCCGACTTCCGTCGCCGCCCCTGCACGGCCCTGGTGGAAGCAGGCGATACGCGCATCCTGCTCGATGCTGGCTTGACCGACATCACCGAACGATTCCCGCCCGGCAGCCTGTCGGCCATCGTGCTGACGCATTTTCATCCCGACCACGTGCAGGGGCTGTTTCACCTGCGCTGGGGAATCGGTCCGTCCATTCCTGTTTTTGCCCCGCCAGACACCGAAGGCTGTGCGGACCTCTACAAAAATCATGGCCTCCTCGAATTTCGGCGGCTCAGCAAATTCGAGCCGGTCATGATCGGTAATCTGGTACTGACGCCGTTGCCCTTGAACCATTCGAAGGCAACGTTTGGCTACGCCATCGAAGAGACTGACGGCCAGCGCTTCGCTTATCTAACCGACACTGCCGGCCTTCCGCCGCCAACGGAAGCATTTTTGAAAAAATGGCGGCCTGCGTCGTTTGCTCTGGACTGCAGCTACCCACCGCAATCCGATTTGCCGCGCAACCACAATGATTTGACGCTTGCCCTGGCGATTGCGGAAACCCTCGCGCCGGCTAGGGTATGGCTGACTCACGTCAGCCACGAACTGGACGCCTGGCTGCTCAAGAACATCGGCAATCTGCCACCTCACATGGCTGTTGCCTATGACTCACAAGTCGTATCGGATGCAGGCTTTGTACAGCAATGCTGACATGAATCCGACCGTGCGCGGACGGCCGCCGTGGCAGGCGTGATCCTTGCTCGTTGCACATTCGGCTATGGCTCAGGCAACCTACGGCGCCAGGCTTCTTATTCCTCTTTGCCATAACCTATCAACCTTCGCCTGGTTGAACCGTCTATGCCTCCTCGCTACCATCCTCTTCATCTCACCGGAGGATGGACGATGCGTTCCTGGCGTTTTCTTGCCGCTTTGGCGGCCTTGCTGACCCTTGTCGCGGCCGGCCCGGCGCGGGCCGAGACGAGTCTGCTCAACGTCTCTTACGACGTCTCGCGCGAGCTCTACAAGGAGTTGAACCCCCTCTTCGCCGCGTCCTGGCAGGCGAGCAAGGGGGAGGCGGTGACGATCCGCCAGTCGCATGGTGGCTCGTCCAAGCAGGCGCTTGCCGTGGCCGCGGGGCTGGAGGCGGACGTGGTGACCATGAACCAGGCCTCCGACCTCGAGTTCTTGGCCGAGCGCGGTTTCGTCGCGCCCGACTGGCGCTCGCGCTTTCCGCACGGGGCGGCGCCTTACACCAGCACCATGGTCTTCCTCGTGCGCCGGGGCAATCCCAAGGCCATCCGCGATTGGGACGATCTCGTGCGCGAGGGGGTGCAGGTGATCGTGCCCAATCCCAAGGTGACGGGCAACGGCCGCTATACCTATCTCGCGGCCTGGGGCTACGCCCGGCAGAAGACGGGCTCGGACGAGGGGGCGCGCGCCTTCGTCGCCACGCTCTTTCGCAACGTGCCGGTGCTCGACGGCGGCGGGCGCGGGGCGACCACCACCTTCACCCAGCGCGGCGTGGGCGATGTGCTCGTCACCTTCGAGAACGAGGCTCGCCTGATCGCGCAGGAGCT
>JAQVJI010000073.1 GCA_028695255.1 Chromatiales bacterium
CCACGACCCGGAGGTCTTTGATGCAACTGCCGCGCTTCGATGCCGCCACCGTGCTGGTGGTCGGCGACCTGATGCTCGACCGCTACTGGAGCGGCGACACCGCGCGCATCTCGCCCGAGGCGCCGGTGCCGGTGGTGCGCGTGCGCGGCGCCGAGGAACGGCCGGGCGGCGCCGGCAACGTCGCGCTCAATCTCGCCGCGGTCGGCGCGCGCCCGCTGCTGGTCGGACTCGCCGGCGACGACGAGGCCGGCACGACGCTCGAACACATGCTCGCCAACGAGGGCGTGGAATGCCGTTTCACGCGCGTGACCGGCCATCCGACCATCACCAAGCTGCGCGTGCTGAGTCGTCATCAGCAACTGATCCGGCTCGATTTCGAGCAGGCCTTCGGCCGCGATCACGACGCGCAACTGCTCGACCACTGCACGCAACTGCTCGCGCGCGCGAACGCGCTCGTGCTGTCGGACTACGGCAAGGGCACGCTCGGCCCCGCGCGCGAACTCATCCGCGCCGCGCGCGCCGCCGGCCGACCGGTGCTGGTCGATCCGAAGAGCCTCGATTTCTCGCACTATGCCGGCGCGACGGTGGTGACGCCGAACCTGAAGGAATTCGAGGCCGTGGTCGGTGCCTGCGACGACGAGGCGACGCTGATCGAACGCGGCATGAACCTGCTCGCGGCGCAGGACTTCGAACACCTGCTCATCACGCGCAGCGAACACGGCATGACGCTGCTGTCGCAGAACGCCGAACCGCTGCACCTGCCGGCGCGCGCGCGCGAGGTATTCGACGTCACCGGCGCCGGCGACACCGTGATCGCCGTGCTTGCCGCCGGCGTCGCCGCCGGCGCACCGATGGCCGAGGCGGCGGCGATCGCTAATCTCGCTGCCGGCATCGTGGTCGGCAAGCTCGGCACCGCCACCGCGAGCCGGGCCGAACTCGCGAGCGCCGTGGCCCAGCAGCGCGAACCCCTGCGCGGCGTACTGAACGAGGCGCAGTTGCTGGAAACCGTCGCCGACGCGCGCGCGCGCGGCGAGCGCATCGTCATGACCAACGGCTGCTTCGACCTGCTGCACGAAGGTCACGTCGCCTATCTGGAACAGGCGCGAGACCTCGGCGACCGCCTGATCGTCGCCGTCAACGACGACGCCTCGGTACGGCGCCTGAAGGGAGAGGGACGGCCGGTCAATCCGCTCGCGCGCCGCATGGCCGTGCTGGCCGGACTCGCGGCCGTCGACTGGGTGCTGCCGTTCGGCGAGGACACGCCCGAGCGCCTCATCTGCGCGGTGCTGCCGGACGTGCTGGTCAAGGGCGGCGATTATCGTCCCGAGCAGATCGCCGGCCACGACTGCGTGCGGCGCGCCGGCGGCGAAGTGAAGGTGCTGGGGTTCGTCGAAGGCGTCTCGACCTCGACGCTGATCGAAAACATACGGCGCGAGCGCTGAGAGAGAGTTTGTTGAATGAACCGTACCGGGCTGCGTCACCTGCCATACGCGCGCTTCCGGTTCCGGAACGGCTGACCCACCAACGGTGCGCCTTTTCGCCCGGCTGTTGTGGCGTGAACTTCGAAGACGGCTCGACGAGGCCGGGCGAGTGACTTTCTTTGCTCGTCCAAAGAAAGTCACCAAAGAAAGGACGCCCCACGGGACCGCCCTTCGGGCAAGCCCTGGCCTGACCTGCTCCGGCCGGGCCGTTCCGACGCGACGTCCTGTCGCGGCGGAACTGAATGGGCCATCCATGGCCCATTCACCCGGCCTCCACAGGCCAGTCCAGGACGGTCCCAAGGGGGGCACGTTCCCTTCGTTCAGCCTGGGCAGTCGGTTGGCAGCGATGATGGTTTCGTAAACACCCGCTGAGATGCTACTGAAGCATCTGCCGGATCACGTAACCGGCGAGCGTCATGCCGAACAGCGCCGGCAGATAGGAGATCGTGCCGTTCACCGAACGCGGGCGTCCGGTCGGGCCGTTGCCGCCGATCGGGCGATGCTCGGTGCCCTTGCGCGGCTTTTCGGTCGAGTAGACGACGGGATAGTCGAGGCTGCCGCCGAGATCGCGCAGGCGCTTGCGCATCTCGCGCGCCAGCGGACAGAGTTCGGTCTTCTTGAGCGGCCCTACGCGCACCTTCGTCACGTCCATGCGCCCGCCCGCACCCATGCTGGAGGCCACCGGTACGCCAAGCCGCTGGCAGGCATGCACCATCGCGGCCTTGCAGGCGATGGAATCGATGCAATCGAGCATCCAGTCCACCGGCTGATTCTCGTGCACGATCGACTCCGCGGTGCTCGGCATCAGGAAGTCCGAGCGCACGTGCAGCTCGATCGACGGATCGATGTCGCGGATGCGTTCGGCCATCACCTCGGCCTTCGGGCGTTCCAGCGTCGAATGCAGCGCCACCAGTTGCCGGTTGAGGTTGGACGGCGCCACCACGTCGTGATCGAGCAACGTGATGCGACCGACGCCCGCACGCGCGATCGCCTCCGCCGCATAACTGCCCACGCCGCCGAGACCGGCGATGAAGACGTGCCGCTGGCGCAAGCGCGCCAGTGCGTCGTCGCCGATCAGCAACAGTGTGCGTTCGTGGAGGTGGGGCATGCGCGCAGTGTAACCCAGCTTTCACGCGCCGATGAATGGGCGGCCCGTTGCGGGCGCGACCTCAAGGCGCGATGCCGAACAACCGGCAGGCGTTGCGGCTGGTGATCTCCGCGACGTGTCCGGCGTCCTCGCCGCGCAGGGCGGCGATCTCGTGCAGGATCTCCGGCAGGAAGGCGGGTTCGTTGCGTTCGCCGCGATGCAGACTGCCCGGCTGGTCGGGCGCGTCGGTCTCGATCAGGATCGATTCCAGCGGCAGCTCGCGCACCAGACCGCGCAGGCGATTGGCGCGCGCATAGGTGACGGGCCCGCCGAAGCCGAGCGAAAAGCCGAGGCCGATGAAGGCGCGCGCCTGCTGCTCGCTGCCGGCGAAGCTGTGGATCACGCCGCGCGCGCCGGGCCGTCGGCGCAGCACCATCAGCACGTCGTCGACCGCGCGCCGCGCGTGGATGATCAGCGGCAGGTCGTACAGCAGCGCGATGTCGACCTGGGCCACGAACAGTTCCATCTGACGCACGCGGTCGAGGCTTTCGACGAAATAGTCGAGCCCGCATTCGCCGATCGCGAGCGGCTGTTCGTCCTCGATCCAGCGCCGCAGTTCGGCCAGGTGTTCGACGCGATGTTCGTCGAGATACATCGGATGCAGGCCGTAGGCCGGATAGAGGCCGGGGAAGGTCTCGGCCACGCGCTTGAGGCGCGGCCAGGTGGCATGCGCGAGCGCCGGCAGCACCTGCGCGACGACGCCCGCGTCCTGCGCGCGGCGCCAGGCGGCGGCACGGTCGGGCAGAAAGGCGTCGTCGTCGAAGTGGCAATGGCTGTCGATCAGGCGCATGCCGGCGTTCTCTCGATTCAGGGGCAGGGGTTGGAAATGCGCGCGTGGATCGCCTCGATGCCTTCCAGCACCTCGGCGTTCAAGGCGACGTCGACAACCTCGACGTCCTCGATCAACTGTTCCATGCGCGTGGCCCCGATGATCGTGCTGTTGACGAACGGACGCGTGTTGACGAAGGCGAGCGCCATCTGCGCCGGTGAGAGGCCGTGGCGACGCGCGAGTTCGACGTATGCGCGCGTGGCGGCGACGCCCATCTCGCCGCTGTAGCGCGAGAAGCGCGCAAACAGCGTGATGCGCGCGTCGGCCGGCCGCGCATCGAGGTACTTGCCGCTCAAGGTGCCGAAGGCCATCGGCGAATAGGCGAGCAGGCCGACGCGTTCGCGCATCGCCATCTCGGCCAGACCGATCTCGAAGCTGCGGTTGAGCAGGTTGTACGGATTCTGGATCGACACGATGCGCGGCCAGCCGTGGCGTTCCGCCAGCCGCAGATATTCGTGCATACCCCAGGGCGTTTCGTTGGAGATGCCGATGTGGCGCACCCTGCCGCTTCGCACCAGTCCGGCCAGCGCCTCCAGCGTCTCGGCGACGGGTGTGGCATCGACGTCGTCCTGATGCACATAGCCGAGCTTGCCGAAGAAGTTGGTCGGACGCGCCGGCCAGTGGATCTGGTACAGGTCGACGTAGTCCGTGCGCAGCCGGCGCAGGCTGTCGTCGAGTGCGCGTTGCAGATGATCGCGGTCGAGACGCGGGCCGCCGCGCAGATGGGTCATCCAGTCGCCGGGACCGGCCGCCTTGGTGGCGATGATCAGATCGTCGCGCCGGCCGCGGCGCTCGAGCCAACTGCCGATGTAGGCCTCGGTGCGCCCCTGCGTCCCGGCGCGCGGCGGCACCGGATACATCTCCGCCGCGTCGATGAAGTTGATGCCGCGCGCGACGGCGTAATCGAGTTGCTCGTGCGCCTCGCGCTCGTCGTTCTGCTCGCCCCAGGTCATGCTGCCGAGACAGATGCGGCTGACTTCGAGATCGGTATCGCCGAGACGCTGGTACTGCATGCAGATTTCTCCCGTTTAGCACATGTTTACAAAACCATCACCGCTTCCAGCCAACTGTCCAGGCTGAACGAAGGGCCAATCCCCCTTGGGACCGCCCTGGACTGGCCTGTGGAGGCCGGGTGAATGGGCCATGGATGGCCCATTCAGTTCCGCCGCGACAGGACGTCGCGTCGGAACGGCCCGGCCGGAGCAGGTCAGGCCAGGGCTTGCCCGCAAGGGCGGTCCCGTGGGGTGTCCTTTCTTTGGTGACTCTCTTTGGACAAGCAAAGAAAGTCACTCGCCCGGCCTCGCCAAACCCAAGTTCGGAGCACAGGCCAAAATAGCCGGGCGAAAAGGCGCACCGACGATGGTCGAGCATGCTGGAGCCGGAAAGCATGCGTATGGCGGGTGACGCATGTCCGGTACGGTTCATTTTGTAAACACCCTCTTACAGAAAGACACTCAACACACCGGTATAGCCGTACAGGCGGTTGTGAAAGATCTCGCCGTTGGCGAAGAAACCGACCAGCGGCAGATCGCCCAGCACCTCGCGCACGAGTTTCAGTTCCTCCGAATCCTCGCCGAACTGGTGCCGGCCGCGACCGAGGCAGGAAACGTAGACCGCGCCGCGCGCATCGCCGCCGCCGCGGGCGCGCAGGTCTTCCAGCATGCGCAGCATGTCTTCGCGCGCCGTGTTGCCGTCGCGGCGGCAGAACATGAGGCTGCCGCCCTCCTGCGCCAGATCGCCGATCGCCACCAGACCGCGCGTGGTGTCGACGCCCATCAGGTTGCGCACCAGATAGTCGCCGGTATCCGAACCCGCCACCGGCAGGCCGGCGAAGATGTAGCCGCCGATGCGGTTGAGATCGCGCGCCAACACCTCGCCGATGTCCTCGCGCATGACCTCGAAGGCCGGACGGCCGTCGAGCTCGATG
Organism: Chromatiales bacterium; assembly: GCA_028695255.1. Classification (GTDB taxonomy): domain Bacteria; phylum Pseudomonadota; class Gammaproteobacteria; order Ectothiorhodospirales; family Ectothiorhodospiraceae; genus JAQVJI01. The sequence continues at coordinate 5,385 of JAQVJI010000073.1, forward strand.
ACGATGTTGCGCTGCGCGGCGGTGATCCGATGCTTGGGTCCGATCGGTGTGCAGCCCTGGGTATGACCGGCGATCACCGCCACGGTTTCGGCGAACAGCGCGCCCGAGATGCCGCCCTGCACCGGTTCGTCCGCGAACTGAAAATTCAGGCCCTGCGACGAGGTGAGGCCGCCGGTGAGGAATGCGCCGGGCAGGCTGTCCGCCAACTGCCGGATGAGTTCGGGGGTCGCGGGATTGGACGGATCGCCGTGGATCAGACCGAAGTGCGCGGCGTGGCCGCCGGCCCAGGCGGCGATGTCGACCGGCGGCGTGTCGGCTGCGTCGTAACAGCTCGGCAGCACGCGGAAGGCGTCGGCCGGAAAACCGCCGACCATCGCCGCCAGCGCCGGGCGGTCGTAGATCTCCTCGCCGCCGACGCACAGGCCGACGCCGACGCTGCCGATCCAGTGCTCGATGCCGGTGACGTCCTTCAGCCGCGGCAGGATCACCGGCAGCCGCGAGGACAGCGCGTCGCTCGCGTACAGAAAGCCGAAATTGGCCGTTGCCGGCAACGGTCCGAGCGCGAAGGCGATCTCGTCCACCAGCCGGGCCGGTTCGGTGCCGAAGACGTGTGCGCCGAGGAAACGATCCAAGAGCTCTCTCCCGCGGTGAAATGTATGTGGGAGCGGCTCTGCCGCGACCGGCGCCCGTGGCGCCCTGGACATGCCACCATCGCGGCAGAGCCGCTCCCACCGCTTGCGGACGATCTTAACCCGGATTTCCCGCCGCCGTTCCACGGCGATCACCGATCCATCCATTCCAACGAGGCAGGCATCGTGGCTGTGTCCATGTGCGAAATGCGCGATTCGTTGACCACTACAGAAAACGATGTTTATGCTTCCCGAACGCCGCCCCGAACGGTGGGCATCGAGAAAGCCACCGAGATCGACAGGATGGAAAGACAGCTTTCCCGGCAGCAGGTGCACGAAACCCTGCTCTCGATCCTGCGGCATGTCGTCGAGAGATGCGAAGCCGAGAACATCGGGTATTTCCTGATCGGCGGCGGTTGCCTTGGCATCGTCCGCCATGACCATTCGCTGATACCGTGGGACAGCGACCTCGACATCTGCGTTCACGCCAGCGACATGGCCCGCTTCTGCGCCGCCATGTCCGCACTGCCCCCGGAATACCGGCTGTTCCGGAAGAACCAGCCGGTCAATCCCACCTGGAAGGTCTTCGACCGCAGGACATGCGTCACCCAGGACGGACGTCCGCGGGACTACGGCGTTTTCGTGGATGTCGTGCCGATGATGTACTGGCGCTCCCGACGCTGGAAATCCATCGACGGCCTCCTTGGCCGGCTGGCCGCGATGCGCGACCACGCGGACGTGCGGGGCGGACTGCGGCGCATCCTCAGACGGGCAATCCGTCTTTCGGGCGCGCCGAAACTCGTCTCGCTGTTTCTTCGGCACGGACCCTATCCCAAACTGATGCACCATCTCGACCGGGAATGCCGCAACCGCAAGGCGGGGATCGTCAGCGGCGCGCTTGGGCGGGCGTGGCAGGGGCGCTATCCGTGGGACGTCATCTACCCGCTCGGCGATGAGGTGCTGCAGGGCGTCCGCGTCAAGGTGCCGCGGGATCTCGGGCAATTTCTTCGACTACGCTATGGCGCCGACTTCATGCAGATGCCCGGCATGACGGAACGCTGGACGCATTTCGAGGCCGCCTTCTGGTGCGACGATGACCGATGATCCCAGGATGATCCGCGCACTGACGTTCGGCATGTTCGATCTGCTGCATTACGGACATCTGCGGCTGCTGGAGCGTATCGCCCGCCTGTCCGACCGGCTGATCGTCGGGCTTGCCGACGACGAACTCGCCGCCGCAAACGGCAAGGGGCCTCCGTTCTACGACTTCGATCTGCGCAGGGAGATGCTGATGCACACCCGCCATGTCGACGAAGTCGTCCGCCACGGCGGCCCGATCGACGGCCACGGGCGCGTCAGGCTCGTCGGCGAAAAGATCAGGCTGGTGCGTGATCTTCGGATCGATCTGGTCGTCATGGGCGACGATTGGCGCGGGGAATACGATTTCCTCAACGAGTATTGCCGCGTCGTCTATCTGACCCGCACGCCCGGGATCTCGACCAGCGAAATCAGAAGACGCCTGTCTGAATCCTGCGACCGGACTTGAGGGATGGTCCGCCGCCGGATCGCGGCTGACCGACTCCGTTCAGTCCAGCAGACCACCACGCGCAAACAGGTCCAGCAGGCGTTCCACGTTGGTCGCGATGGTCTGCCGTAGCCGCTGCGGGTCGTTCGTTTCGCCGACTGTCGCCGCGAGTTCCGGTTCGGCGGCGATGGCCTGAAGCAGCGCATCGATGACGGCCTCGCGATCACGATTTCCGTCCAGCAAAGACAGCAACCGCGCCGACAGCGGATCGAGGCCGAGGCTGCCGTGGCGTACGGTGGCAACGTGGCCTTCGCCGCATGCGGCCTGCGCGCGCGCAAGTGCGCTCGCACGCGGGCGTTGCGTGATCGCATTCGGCCATTGCCGGTCGCGCAGCGTCAGGCCGATCGCCTGCGAGGCGTAGAGATTGAAGAGTTCGCCAAGGCAGCTTGCGGTCTCCTGCGCATGCTGCCGGCCGCCGGCGCGGTGCACGCGTTCGGCCGCCTGTTCGAGCAGCGACCGCAGCGGCATGGCGTTGGGATACGCGACCGCCAACTGTTCGAGCACCGCCTTGGTGAGCGGATGTTCGATCTCGAAGCTGCCGCCGCCGGCCGTGGTCCAGGTCTGGGCGCGCGGACGGTCGAGGCGCACGGAACGCTCGGCATGCAGGTCGGCGTACAGTGCCATGTCGTGCAGGCGTTCGAGATCGACGTCGAGTTCGGGCGGCGCATCGGCGCGGATCAGCAGCGTCTGGCGGAACGGGCGCAGACGCAGGAAGTCCATGTACTGCTCCTGCTCGACCTGGTCGTCGAAGCGCGACAGCACGGATTCGGCGGCGCCGCCGAGGGTGGACGCGAACATGCTGTGCAGTTGTGCGTCGGCCAGATATTGCAGGCCGTGGCGACGCGCGCGCGTCATGAAATCGCCGAACAGCTCGGGCGCATTGGTCTCCTCCAGATACTCGTGATAGAGATAGCTCGCGCGCGCCGTGCGCAGGTATTCGGCCTCGCGGCGCAGGACGTCGGCGCCGGGGCGCGCGTCGCCGGCAAGACCCTGCGCGAGCAGATCCAGCAGTTCGTGCGCGCGTTCGAGCCGTTCGCCGGGCGTGGCGGCACCCTGAGCGTGATGCAGCAGCATGTCGCGCAGCATGCCGCGCAGGCGCCAGCCCGGCAGCACGTTGTAGCTGACGTAGGCGATGCCGTGCTCCGACAGCAGGCGTCCGCAGACGTGCAGGATGTGTTCCTTCACCATCTCCGGCACCCACGAATACACGCCGTGCACGACGATGTAGTCGAAGGGTTCCTGGCTGGCGTCGATGTCGAGGATGTTCTGATGCAGCAGGTGCGCGTTGGCAAGCCCGAGCTGCGCGATCATGGCCTGTCCGCGCTGCGCCTGCTCGGCCGACAGTTCGACGCCGACGAAGTCGCTCGCCGGCAGATGAAATGCCATCGGGATCAGGTTGCCGCCGGCCGCCGCGCCGAGTTCCAGCACGCGGCAGCCTTCCGGGTGCGCGGCCGGGATGCCGAGCAGGCGCGCCAGCGTGGCGAGGTAGTCCGGATGCGTTTCCGGAATGGCGAGGCTTTCGTAGGGGACCTGATCGTAGCTGTCGAGGGTGTGCATGGTCGGGGATGACCGTTGAACCTAGAAACCGCAGTTGACCGCGTTCGAGTGTGCACGCGAAGACTCGCGCCTGTCCATCGGTCGGTCGGCCGCTCAATCCTGATCTTCGACGGCGCCGTGCTCGTGTCCTTCCGGCGCGCCCTGCGCGTGCGGGTGGACGTGGATGTGCAGATGGCTGTGCGTATGCGGGTGGCGGTGCAGCACGGCGTCGCGCAGCGTGCCGTCGTGCATCATGACCGCGCGGGTGGCGAGCCGCTCGACCAGATGGCGGTCGTGCGTAACCAGCACCATCGCCTGCGGCAGCGATGCCAGATGCGCGACCAGCCGTTCCTCGGTCGCCTCGTCGAGGCCATTGGTGGGCTCGTCCAGCAGCAGCACCTCGGGCTGCATGGTCAGCACCGCGGCCAACGACACCAGCCGCTTTTCGCCGCCGGACAGGCGGTGCGTGATGCGGTCGGCGAAGCCTTCGAGTCCGAGCGTCGCGAGCGTGGCGTGGGCGATGGCCAGCGCCTCGTCGTGCGGCTTGCCGAGATTGAGCGGGCCGAAGGCGAGGTCTTCCAGCACGCTGGGGCAGAACAGTTGGTCGTCCGGGTCCTGGAACAGCAAGCCGGCGCGCCGCCGCACCTCCTGGAAGTCCGCCTCGCTTTCACGCGGACACCCGAAGGCGATCAGGCGTCCGGCGCTCGGCCGGTGCAACCCGACCATCAGACGCAGCAGCGTGCTCTTGCCGGCGCCGTTGGAGCCGACGAGCGCGACCCGTTCGCCGGCGCCGAGCCGGAAGTCGACGCGCTCGAACACCCGGCGTCCCGGATAGCCGAAGCCGATGCCGTCCAGTTCCAGCAGCGGCGCGGTCACAAGCGGTCCAGCCACAGCAGTCCGCCCAGCAGCAGTCCCATGACGGCGGCCCAGCCGCTGTCGCTGCCGCGCCAGCGCTGCCGGTCGAGCAGATAGAGACGGCCGTCGAAGCCGCGGCATTTCATCGCGGCCAGGATGCGCTGCGAGCGTTCCAGGCTGCGCACCAGCAGCATGCCGATGAGCCAACCGAAACTGCGCCAGGTGTGGCGGTCGCTGCGCGGCACGAAGGCGCGTGCGCGCATCGCCAGCCGCAGGCGCCGGTACTCGTCCTGCAACAGGTCGAGGTAACGCACGGTGAACAGGAACAGATGCACCAGCCGTTCCGGCACTCGCAGGCGCGCCAGGGCATGGCCGAACACGACCATGTCCAGCGTCGCGAGCAGCGCGAACAGCATCAGCGCCACCGCGCCGGCCTTGAGCACGATCGACAGCGCCAGCGACAGGCCCTCGTGACTGGCCGCGAGCGGACCGAGTTCGAACCATGTGTGACCGGGCACCGTGAACGGCAGCGAGAGCAGCAGCAACAGCATGAAGCCTTCGAGGGGCGCCGCGCGGCGCAGCAGTTGCGGCAGCGGCCCGGCGGTCAGCGCCAGCGCGAGCGCCACGCCGAAGGCCGCGAGCAGGGCGGTGAATTGGTGCAGTCCTACGGTGACGACGGCGAACAGCACGGCGGCGACGATGCGCAGGCGCGGATCGCAGGCCCGCAGCCAGGCCGGCGCCGCGTGTTCGAGGGAGGCGGTCAGCGCCCTGCTCACGGGCGCTTCCCGCGGCTGCGCCACCACAGCACCAATCCCGCCAGACCGAGGATGTAGCCGATACCGCCCAGCACGTCGCGCAGCCGCACCTGTTCGTCGTGGCGTTGCAGCTCTTCGCGCAATGGCCGCAGTTGGGCGGCGACCGCCCGCGCGACGCGTGCCTCGATCTCGTCGGCCGTTACGTTGGTGACGCTGTCGTCCGCAGTCGTTGCCGGCACGCCGGCGGATTTCTCCGCCGCCGGCATCGACGCCACGTTTGCCGCCCCGCCGGGCGCCGGCAGCGTCGGCGGCAGTTGTTCGGCGGTGATGGTCCACTCCGCGCGATGACCGTCGCCGGTGTTGGCGACGATCCGGTGGTCGATGCGTTCGCGCGCGGTGTAGCGGAAGTTGCCTTCGGCGTCCGGCGCGGGTTCGGCCAGCAGGCGGTCGTCGCCCGCGAAGATCTGGATGTGCGCGCCGCCGGCCTTACCGCCACCGGCGAAGTAGGCGTTGCCCTCGATCTGTGCACCTTCGGCATAGGCGAACACCTTGAGCAGATGGGCCTGTGCCGGCAGGCCGGCGAGCAGCAGTGCGAGGAGCAGGTACTTACGCATGCGGGTTTTCCACCAGCAGCAGTTCGGGCGCCACGCGCAGGGCGAAGGCGACGGCGGCGCCGGTGACCGCTGCCTCGGCGATGGACAGCGGCAGGTAGGTCACGAGGATCACCTTGGCGGCCGGTACGAAGGCCTGACCGCTCAGGGCGAGCGCGAACGCGACCATCGCGCCGGTCAGCAGGACGCCCGTCGCGCCTGCCGCCGCGCCGATCCAGAACGGACGCAGCGGTTTGCGGGCACGCAGCAGGCCGCCGAACAGTGCGGCGCAGACCAGCGCCGGCAGTGCCATGTTGAGGGTGTTGACGCCGAGCACGAGCAGTCCGCCGAAACCGAAGAACAGCGATTGCAGCAGCAGCGCGACGAAAATCGCAGGCACGGCGACCCAGCCGAGCACGAGGCCCATGAAACCGTTGAGCAGCAGGTGGACGCTGCTCGGTCCCACGGGCACGCTGACCAGGGACGAGATGAAGAAGGCCGCAGCCAGCAGCGCGGCCTGCGGGATGCGTTCGTAGTCGAGCCGGCGCAGGGCCACTGCGAGCGCGCCGGCGGCGAGGATGCCGCCGGCGATCAGCAGGGGTGCCGACAGGACGCCGTCAGGGATGTGGGCGATGGCCGTTTCCTCCGCGGAGATGCGCGATGCGGCGCCTCAGCGCATGTCGCGCGTGTGGACCCAGATCAGCGCGCCCATTTCCACCGGCACTTCCCTGCCTTCCGGATTCTTCATCGGCTTGTCGCCCTCCAGCAGGGCGGCGAAGCCCCACCAACCGGCGCGCGGCATGACGTAGCTGAAGGTGCCGTTCGCGTCGGCCTTGACCACCTGGGTAACGAAGGGATCGGCCGGCGCGCTGACCGAGCCGTCGTTGCGCCATTCCACCTCGACCTCGGCAAACGGCACCGGCTTGCCGGCGCGCTTCACCACGCCCTGGAACAGGTTGCCGGCCCACAGGCCGTAGGGCCGCACCAGCGGTTCGATCTCGACCGGGAATCCCACCGCGGCATCCCAGCCTTCCTCGGCACCGTAGGCGTCCACCACCACCTTGGTGTAGTGCACGATCATCACGCCCTCGGCCGGCTCCCAGTACGGCGCCGGCTCGACGTAGAAGACGTAGTCGCCCGGACGCTTCACGGCGTAGTCGGCGCGGAAGGCACGCTTGCCGTCCACCAGCGTGGCGGCCAGCCGCTTGCGCAGATCCTCCTTCCCCTGCGGGCCGAGCACGCCGAACTGCACGGGCGTGCCCATCGCCATCGCCGGTCCGCCGCTCA
>JAQVJI010000256.1 GCA_028695255.1 Chromatiales bacterium
CACCACCGGGCGCGCGGCCAGACTCATGGCGAACCGGCTGTCGCGGGCCAGCAGCATGTCGTCGACCGGCTGTTGCAGACCCATGGCCTCGTGTTGATCGGGGGCCAGGCGGGGCAGCAGTTCGCGCAGCAGGCGGTCGCCCGGGGTATCGTCGGGCTCGGCGAATACCACGTCGAAGCCGAGCACGGCGATGCCGTAATCGTCGAACAGGGTGTCGACCAGTCGTGCCAGCAGGTCGCGTGGCCACGGCCAGCGCCCGATGCGGGCGAGGCTCGATTCGTCGATGTCGACGATGACGATGCGCGGGTCCTGGTCGGTCGCGAGATCGAGATTGATGCGCAGGTCGTAGGTGTAGCGTTCCAGCGTGTCGAGCAGGCGCAGGTCCATCGCACCCGGCGCATGCAGCAGCAGCGGCAGCAGGAGCGCCAGATTGGCGAGCAGGATCAGGATGCGCTGGCGCATGCGGCTGCGTGGTCAGACGGTGACCCATCGGGTCCCGCATGCAGCGGTGCATGCGGGACCCGATGGGCAATGGGCGTGCGCCCGGCCTGCCGTCAGGGGCGTATGAACAGTCCGGTACCGGTCACGCCGATCGGGCCGTTGGCGGTCTCGCCCATCAGGCCGAAGCCGCTCATGATGCCCTCGGCCTGCGGACCCACGAACATCATGCCGATCGATCCGATCATGTCGGTGCCGTTGCCGCAGAGACCGCCCGTGCAATTGCCCTGCATCAGCATGACCGATCCGTTCTCGCTGTAGACATTGGCGAAGCTCGCGCCGCCGAAAATGCCGAAACCGGCCTGATAATTGCGGTCGCCGACGCTCATGTCGAGATGCATGTCGGTGAACTGCTGGTTGACGAAATCGGCCGTGATCCAGCCTTCGTTGACCCGGCCGGTCATGCCGGTCTCGTCCATCGGGGCCGTGCCGCCCGCGTACTGGAAGGTCACCGATCCCAGGTGGCCGAGCGTCTGAACGGTCTCGTACGGCGTCACGTTCGTGCTGTACATGAAGTGCTCGCTCAACAGCGAGACATCGCTTCCGAACAGTTCGCGCAACAGTACGGGATCGGCATCCCAACGGCCCCATTCGACGCCGAGGCCGGCGTGCTGGCCGCGGTCGGTCAGTTCGCCCGGTACCAGGCAGTTGTCGTCCCCATCACAGACCATACCGTGGTCGATCCAACCGCCGGCGGCGACGCCTTCGATGTGCCGCATGATGATGGAGCCCGCCACGCCGTTTTCGATCGGATCGGTCGGCGGCGGATCGGTCGGCGGCGGATCGGTCGGCGGCGGGTCCGTCGGTGGCGGGTCCGTCGGTGGCGGGTCCGTCGGTGGTGGATCGGTCGGCGGTGGGTCCGTCGGCGGCGGTTCTTCCGGAGGCGGTTCGTTGGAAGGCGGTTCCACACCCGGAGGCAGGCCGGTATCCGAGTCGGTCTGCTCGTTGGCGCGGAACTGCGCCGGCTGGCTCATCGGCGAGGAGACGTTTTCCTCAATGATCGCGGCGGTCGGCGTGTCATCCGTACCCGGTCGCGTGTCGAGGCCGTTGCCGTCGTCGAACAGGCCCGGCGGCGACTGCATCAGCAGCCGCGGTGGGCTGTCGATGTCTCTGACGTGGAACTGCTGGCCGGCATCGAACGGGTGCTCGCCACCGCGATTGACGCTGACGATGCGTCCTTGCAGCACCTTGCCGTAGAGACCATCGCGGGGATTGTAGGTGCCGCTGGCACAATCGCCGGCACACAGGCGCAGTGCATAGTGGGTGCCGCGGATACCGATGGTGGCGACCGGCGTATTGACCTGGTATTCGCTGCGATCCTGCCGGCCGACGGCGCCGGTGATGGTGCGCAATCCGCCCTTGATCAGGCTCATGCTGGCCTTGTTGCCGCCCCCGGCCTGTTCGCCGTAGCGGTACTCGTCGATGCGAAACACGCTTTCGGGCCGCAGGAACAGCAGCGAGCCGTCGGTGAAGCGCAGTTGTACGCGGGTGTTGGCGCCGGTGCGCACGGTGTCGCCCTGCATGACGGCATCGCCGCGTGCGAGGGCGCGGCGCTTGCCATCGGCACTGACGACGACGGCATCGCCGACGCTGGCGACGACCTTGGCGGCTTCCTGGGCCGCGAGCGAACTGCTCATGCCGAGGCAGAGCAGCAGCAGTCCCAGGGCGAGAATGAACGGGATGCGTCCGGTATGTATGGGTCTCATGTCCTTGTTCCCCTCAGCGGAAGTCGCGACGCAGCACGAGCTGGGTCTGGGTGCGGTTGTAGTCGAAGATGTCGATGTTCGAGGCGTTGCCGCTGTACGACACGACCCCGCGCAGACTCCAGTTTTCGCTCCAGACCTGCGTCAGGCCCAGTTCGGCGGCGTAGTAGTTATCGGTACGCGTGGTCTGGAACATCGCATAGTCGGCGCCGAAGCGGCTGTGCTGCGCGAGCAGCGAGCCGTGCATCAGCAGCGACGGCATCAGCACCGTCTGCGCGCCGACGCGCACGCCGCCGAAATTGCGTTCGGCGATCGCGCGTGCGGCATCGCTGTCCTCGATTGAGTCCTCGTGGCCGACGTAGGCGCTGGCGAACAGCACCGGCGTGCTGGGGCTGCGCACGGCGTGGACCACGCCGCCGCCCACGATGTGCAGCCAGGAGTCGCGTATCGTCTGTCCGGGATAATGCAGGCGTCCGCTGGTGACGAAGGTCGTGAACAGCGTGTTGTCGTCGGCCGCGTGGCGCCATTCGCCGCCGAGCCCGATCAGGTCGCGGTTGGTGTCGCCGTCGAGGACGAAGCGCTGCAACTGCATGCCGACGCGGAAGCGGTTCTGGTCCATCTGCCACTGGTAACCGCCGTTGGCGGAGACGCTGCCGTGACTGAATTCCCCTTCGGACTCATAGAAACGGGCGAAGGTGTCGACCTGACCGTACAGCGCCTG
>JAQVJI010000257.1 GCA_028695255.1 Chromatiales bacterium
CTGCCGGCATGGGCGTTGTGCGCATTGTTGGTATGGCCGTCCGTGCTGCCGTCGGTCGCGGACGACCAAGCCGGCGCCCTCCCGCAGGGCTATCTTACCGTGGACGACGATGTTGTCGACCGGTCCGCCGTGTCATTGCTGCCGCATGCCCATGTACTGCGCGACCCGGGGGGCGAGTTGGATTTCGAACGTTTGCTGGCGGCGGAACGTTCCCCGGAGGGCGCCGGATTCCAACCGCTCGGCGATTCGTTCTCGATGGGTTTCACCGGCGATGCGTTCTGGCTGCGTCTGGCGTTGGCGCGTGCGCCGGAGAGCAGCGATGAGGTCTTCTGGCTGGTCGCCTGGCCGCCGTTCATCGACGATCTGCGCCTGTATGCGCCGACGGCCGACGGCGGTTACGCCGAACTGAGCGCCGGCGATCACGTGCCGGTGGCCGAACGCATGCTGGCATTGCGCGAGACGGTGTTCCAGATTCGCCTCGGTAGCGAGCCGCGCGTGTTCTATGTGCGCGCACGCAGCGGCAGTACGCTGACGCTGGCGCTGGAATTGTTGCGGCCGCAGGTGTTCGTCGAGCGATCGGTGTTCGTCAACACCCGTCACGGACTGTTCTTCGGGCTGTTGCTGACGTCGCTGGTGGTCAGCCTGTTGTGTGCGCTGTGGTTGCGGCAGCGTTTTTTCTTCATCGCCACCGCCTATCTGCTGTCCTACGGGGTGCTGCACTTCATCCTCAACGGCTATGACCAGCTTCTGATCTATCCGGCCATGCCGTGGCTGGCGGACAGTCTGATCGGCGTATTCGGCGCCCTGACCGGCGGACTGTTGATCCATTTCGTGCTGTCGTATCTGGAACCGCGTGCGTTCTACCCGCGGCTGACGCTGCTGTTGACGGTGCTGGCCTGGTGGTTCTACGTGATGACGGGTCTTTCGATCGTGGGCCTGTATCCGCAGATCGCGTTCCTGTTCCATTTGTCGGCGACGCTGGTGCTGGTGCTGATGCCGGTGCTGTTCCTGCTCATGCTGCCGCACCGGCGCCAGCGTGCGGCACTCATGCTCATCATCTTCCTGCCGTCGGTCATCGCGGTGCTGTTGCAGGGACTGCGCAATCTCGGGCTGTTGCCGACGGTCTTCTGGACCACGCATCTGTGGGAACTCAGTTCGTTCCTGCAAATGCCCTTCGCTGCCGTCGTGGTGCTGCTGCGGGTGCGCGAGGAGGAACGGCGGCATCGCCACGCGCAGGAACGCGAGGCGGCGCAACGCGGCTTTCTGCGCATGATCGCGCACGAGTTGCGCACGCCGCTGTCGGTCATCGATACCGCCGTTGCGAATCTCGAAGCACGCACCGAGGCCATCCAGCCGGAACTCAGGCCGCGTTATCGGCGCATCCAGACCGCACTGGCACGGCTCAATACGCTGGTCGACAACGCACTCACCGAGGATCGCCTGCAGGACGGCAGCATCGAGCCCGATCTGGAACCGGTGACACCCTCGCAACTGGCGGCGCAGGTGCTCGAACTGCTCGACATCGACGAGGGCATGCATCCGCTCGACGTCGGCCTGCCCGAAGACGATCGGCCGATCGCGATGGACCCGCATTGGATGGGACTCGCCGTGCTCAATCTGCTCGACAACGCAGTGAAATACAGTCCCAAGGGCGGGCCGATCGGTCTTCGTATCGAACGCGGCGACGGCATGCTGCACATCCGCGTTTCGGATCGCGGCATCGGCATTCGATCCGCGGATGCGGAGCAGTTGTTTCATCGCTTCTTCCGCGCCGAGGACGCGCGCAAGCTGCCCGGCGTGACCGGGCTCGGCATCGGTCTTTATCTGGTACAGCAGGTGGTCGAGCGGCACGGCGGCCGCGTGTCGGTCGACAGCCGGCCCGGCACGGGCAGCACCTTCACCCTGAGCATCCCCGAAACGATGCGCATCGACGGGGAATAATCGCCGACCCGTTTTCGTTCACTCGCCGTTCAGCCAGCCTGGCGCACATTGCAGGCGTCGAAGGGGCATTCCGCCCCGGTTCCGAAAGGAGAGACGCCATGAACCACACGAGCCTGAACCAACGACGTCCGCATCTGCTGCTGGGTCTCGGCCTGGCGGCCCTGCTGGCCGGACCCGTGCTGTTGCCCGATACGGCTGCGGCCGACGAGCGCGACCGGCGCCATGAACCCGATCGGCGGCATGAGTCCGACCGGCGGCACGATCGCGACCGCGATTCCGACCGCCGCCATCCCGGCAACCGTTACGACCATCCGGCCTACCGGCCGGGATGGCGCTACCCGCCGCCGCCCGCCTACGGGCCCGGCCGGCACTTCAAGTACCCGCCGTATTACTACCGCGGCCGCTATTACGCCTATCCGCCGCCGCATCACCGCGGGCATTTCCGGCCGATCTACGACCGCGATGGCTCGATCCGCATGTGGATCGTGCTGGGCTTCTGACCACGCAACGCGGTTCAGTCGCCGTTCAGTCTCGCGCGAACAGACTGGCCTCGTCTGAACCGCAATCGGGAGAACCGACATGAACAAGAAGACCTTCATCATCACCGCTGCACTCGCCGCCACGCTCGCCGCGAGCCCGGCCTTCGCCGGCAACTACGGCCATCACGACCCCTACGCCGGCGGCCCCGCGCATTTCGATCGCGGCACCGAACGCGCGCGCGTGACGAGCGTGGTGCCGATCCGCGTCATCGAGCGCGTGCCGGTGAGTCATCGCGAGTGCTACGACGAAGAGGTGTGGCATCGCCCACGTGGCAGCGGCGTCAGCGCCGGCGAGGGCCTGATCGCCGGCACCTTGATCGGCGGCGTGATCGGCAATCAGGCGGTCCACGGCAAGGGCCGCAACACCGCCACGGTCGCCGGCTCCATCATCGGTGCGGTGGTCGGCCACGCGATGGCGAGCGAGCGCGACGTGC
>JAQVJI010000258.1 GCA_028695255.1 Chromatiales bacterium
CGGCAGGTCCGGATTGATCTTCATGTCGGTGAAACGGATCACCGTCTTCTGCCCGAACTGGTCGTGCAGGGTCATCCAGCGCACGGCGCGCTCGTCGAGGCCGAATTCGATGCGCAGGAAATCGGTATCGCGATCACGGGGTCTGAGGTCGACCCATTCCAGTCCTTCACGCGGCGCGGCGGCGGTCACGACGAAGTCCTCGTGCAGGCTGCGGCGTTCGCTCAGCAGCGCGATCGGGGCGCGGCCGAGCGCGGTTCCCATTTCCTGCACCGTCACCTGCGCCAGGTCGGCGTCGTAGATCCACAGATATTGCCCATCGGCGACGATGGACTGGCTGAAGGGCTTCTCGTAATCCCAGCGAAAGCGGCCCGGACGTTGCAGCAACACGCGGCCGGATGAGGTTTGCAGCACCTCGCCCTTTTCGTCGTGCACCTGCTGGGTGAAGCTTGCGTCGAAGGCATTGACGTCGCGGAAGAAGCGTTCGAGGCGTTCCGGCCCGTCGGCCGCAACAGGGCCGGCCAGCAGGAGCAGCAGGACGGCAAACAACAGGGGCAGGATGGGCATGGCGCGGATTCTCAGTCACGCGGCGGCGGGGGTGCAAGCACTTCCCGATTGCCGTTGGATTGCAGGGCACTGACGACGCCCGCGGCCTCCATGTCCTCGATCATGCGGGCGGCGCGGTTGTAGCCGATCTTGAGCCGCCGCTGGACGTAGGAGATCGAGGCCTTGCGCGTTTCCAGCACGATCGCCACCGCCTCGTCGTAAAGCGGATCGGACTCGGCACCGCTGTCGACCGGCTCCAGGCCGGGCACGTAGTCGCCGTTGCCCTCGGGTTGCTGCACGATTTCTTCGAGGTAGTTCGGCTCGCCGGAGGACTTCAGGTATTCGACCACCTTGTGCACCTCGTGGTCGGCGACGTAGGCGCCGTGCACACGGATCGGGTGGGCAGTGCCGGGCGGCAGATAGAGCATGTCGCCGTGGCCGAGCAATTGGTCCGCGCCCATCTGATCGAGGATGGTGCGCGAATCGACGCGCGACGACACCTGGAACGCGATGCGCGACGGGATGTTGGCCTTGATCAGGCCGGTGATGACGTCCACCGACGGGCGCTGCGTGGCGAGCACCAGATGAATGCCGGCGGCGCGCGCCTTCTGCGCCAGACGCGCGATGAGTTCTTCCACCTTCTTGCCGACCACCATCATCATGTCGGCGAACTCGTCCACCACCACGACGATGAACGGCAACGCCTGGAGCGGTGGCGGCGGCGCCGTCGGATCGAGTGACTTGCTCGGATCGTAGAGCGGATCGGGGATGGTCTCACCGCGCTCGCCCGCCTCGGCCACCTTGCGATTGTAGCCGCCGATGTTGCGCACGCCGAGCCGCGACATGAGCTTGTAGCGCCGTTCCATTTCGGCCACGCACCAACGCAGCGCGTTGGCCGCGTCCTTCATGTCCGTGACCACCGGCGTCAGCAGGTGCGGAATGCCCTCGTACACTGAGAGTTCGAGCATCTTGGGGTCGATCAGGATCAGGCGCGTCTCGTCGGCGCCCGACTTGTAGAGCAGCGACAGCAGCATCGCGTTGATCGCCACCGACTTGCCGGAACCGGTGGTGCCGGCCACCAGCAGATGCGGCATGCGTGCGAGATCGGCGACCATCGCCTGACCGCCGATGTCCTTGCCGAGCGCGATGGTGAGCGGCGAATGCGCGCCCTCGAACACCTTCGATTGCAAAATCTCGGACAGCGCCACCAGCTCGCGGTGTTCGTTCGGGATTTCGAGGCCGACCGTCGACTTGCCCGGAATGACCTCGACGATGCGCACGCTCACCACCGACAGCGCGCGCGCCAGATCCTTCGCGAGCGCGCTGATGCGGCTCACCTTCACGCCGGCGGCCGGTTGCAGCTCGAAGCGCGTGATGACCGGACCCGGATGGACCGCCACCACCTCGACCTCGATGCCGAAATCCTTGAGTTTGAGTTCGACCTGGCGCGACATCGCTTCCAGCGCGGCCTCGGAATAGCCGCCCTGCTCCTCGCGCGGCGGATCGAGCAGGGCGAGCGGCGGCAACAATCCGGACACGGCCGGTTCGAACAGCGGAATCTGGCGCTCGCGCTCGACGCGCTCGCTGACCTCGATCTTGTTCACGACCGGTTCGATGCGCGGTTTGCTGCGCTTGCTGGTCTTCTCCTTTTCCTGCTTCACCACCGCCTCGCGTTCCTGACGCGCGATCGCGCCGGCCTTGCGCTCGCGGCGCGCCTCCCAGGCTTCGCGCGCGGCTTTCAGACTGCCGAGCACCAGGCGGCCGATGCCGTCCATGAGCGAGAACCAGGACAGACCGGAGAACAGCGTGAAGCCGGCCAGGAACAGCGCCAGCAGGATCAGCGTCGTGCCGGTCATGCTGAAGGCGTCGACCATCAGTTCGCCGATCACGTCACCCAGAATGCCGCCCGCGTTGAGAGGCAGGCCGGCGGACGCGAAGTGCAGCGTCGCCAGCCCGCAGCCGGCGGCGAGCGTGATCAGGAACCCGGCCCAGCGCAGACCGAGGATGCGCAGGTCGATGCCGTCATCGTTCTTGCGGCCGTTGAACACCAGCCAGCCGCTGTAGCCGACGATCACCGGCGCGAGGATCGCCAGATAGCCGAACAGATAGAGGAACACGTCGGCGAACCAGGCGCCCGCGCGGCCGCCGAGATTGGCCGCGCGCAGACCCGTGCCGGTATGCGACCAGCCGGGATCGGCCGGGTCGTAGCTCAGCAGCGCGATGACCAGGAACAGGGCCACCGCGCCGAACAGCAGCGCCGCCGCCTCGCGCACGCCGCGGGCGACGTGGACGGAAAACGGACGCGCATCGGGATTCTTGTGGGTCGCCTGGGCCAAGGTGGATGTCAAACCGTGTGAAGAAATG
>JAQVJI010000259.1 GCA_028695255.1 Chromatiales bacterium
GATGCGGCCAAGGCCGCCATCGAGGCGCTGAACGGTGGCGCCGACTTCGCCGAACTCGCGAAGGAAAAGTCCACCGGTCCGTCCGCTCCCAAGGGCGGTGACCTCGGCTGGTTCGTGGCCGACAGCATGGTGCCGCCGTTCGCCCAGGCGCTGAAGGCACTGGAGGTCGGCAAGTACACCACCGCGCCGGTGCAGACCCAGTTCGGCTGGCACGTGATCCTGCTCGAAGAGACCCGTCCGCTGGAGCCGCCACCGTTCGAGGCCGTGAAGGATCAGGTGCGCCAGCAGATGCTCCAGAAATCCTTGCAGGACTATCTGGAAGGCCTGAAGACCGAAGCCAAGATCGAGCTCAAGTAACGACGCACGGCGGGCAGGGCATGTACCCTGCCCGCTTCTTTACATTGCCGCGAATCCCCTCCGCATGCCGACCGCTTCGGCAGCACGCCAGGCGGACGACGCGATGGCCATCGACGATACGCCGTCGATCAGCGTCATCATCCCCGTCTTCGACCGCCCCGCGACACTGCCGCGGGCGATCGAATCCGTATTCAGCCAGCAGGACATCCCGTCATCCGCGATCGAGATCATCGTCGTCGACGATGCCTCGCCGTGCCCGGTGATGCTCGATGACATCGACGATCCCCGCCTGCGGATCGTGCGACTGCCGTGCAACCTCGGAGCCGCCGGCGCGCGCAATGCGGGCATCCGCGCCAGCCGCGGCCGCTACCTGGCCTTTCTCGATTCCGACGACCTGTGGCTGGACGGCAAGCTGGCGGCACAGCTCGCGTGTTTCCGTGCGCTCGAACGCGAACCGGCCGGACCGCCGATCGCCCTGACGATCGCCCTGAGCTGCGGCTTCTATTATCCCGACCGACGGAGCGGCCGGCTGCGATTACGCATTCCCCGTCCGGCCGACCGGCTCGTCGATTTCGCCAGCGGATGCTGGTTCGTGCCTGGCACTGCGCTGTTCGTGCGACGCGATGTGTTCGACACGGTGGGCCTGTTCGACGAACGTCTGCGGCGACTCGAGGATCTGGACTGGTTTCTGCGTTTCGGACGCAGCGGCGGACGGCTGCATGTGCTGACCGACGCCGGCGTCATCATCGATCCTTCCCGTTCGAACACCGCCGACAGGGTGATTCACGGCAGCCGGTTCCTGCGGCAGAAATTCGCACCCGACGGCGAGATGCCGCTGCCGCGCACCGCATGGCGGCGGCTGCGCGCCTATCTTGCATTGGAATGCGCTGCGGCACTGCTGTTCGAACGCAGGCGGCTGCGCGGGATGTGGTATCTGCTCAAGTCGCTCTGCCTCATGCCGAGACTGCGCGTCCCGCTCGAACGCTTCTGGCAATGCAGCGACGCCGTACCGCCAGAGATCGCCCGCCGCTATGCCGGTATGTCGCGCGAGCGGGTCCGCCCGAGCGCAGATAACCGGCCCGAGAGGTAGCCCAGCACGCGCAGTAGCGGCAGACAGTAGTCGTAGGCGAGGTTCTGCCATCGCAACGGTCGCCGTACCCTGCCCGTTTGCGGCCGCGGCCGCAGACACGCCGGAATCGCACCGGCCGGCGACGTGGTGCTGTCCGTTAGTCCCCGTGCGACCCTCGCCCGTGATCGGCCGCGCTCGACATGTTCCGCGATCAATGCGCGCCAGTCGTAGCGCTCCGGCCGCACGAGATGGAAGTTGACGAATTCCGGATCGAACCAGACCGCATCCGGCCCGTAGCGAGCAAGGATGCGCAGCTCTGCATCCGTCTCCTCGCCGTAACCCCGCGCCTTGCCCTGCAATCCGAGTCCAGGCGCGAAACCACCCACGGTCCGCAACGCCTCGACCGCAAAACCGATGTTCGCGCCGCTCAGAAAGATGCGCTGCGAACGCCCCGTGCGGTGCGGCAGCGAATACGAGCCGTACTCGTCACGAAACCATGCCGGCGGCGGCGTCTGATACCACGGCGTGACGGGTCCGCCGAAGACCTGCGGTCGACGCTCGCGGATGATGCGCAGCGCGCGCTCGACGTAATCCGGCGGGAACGTGCTGTCGTCATCGACGTAGAGAATCCACGGCGTGGCGCAATGCGCGAAGGCGGCATTGCGGGCATGCGACAGGCCGGTACGCGGTTCGTGCATCAGGCCGATGCGCGGCTCGTCGCGTATCGCCCGCTCCACCCGCGCCGTCGTGTCGTCTCGGCAGGCGTTGTCGATCACCAGGATCTGCCAGGCGTCGGACCCGTCCGTCTGCCGGCCGAGACTGGCAAGGGCGTTCATCACCAGGTCGGCGCGGTCATGGGTGCAGATCGCGATCGTGAGCAGCGCGGCCGGATCGGTCATTGGCCATCCTGTCCGGATGTGCATGGCGCCTGCTCAGGCGCAATCGCCGTCATGCCGGCACGAACTCGAACGGCCATGCAACGCTTCACGATGCACCACCTCTCAGTCGCGGCGCGATGCGCCAATGCCAGAAGGCCTGCGCACGACGCAGCGGGTGGCGGTCGCGCCGCCGGTACAGCGTGATGTCGCGCGGCAGTCCTGCGGGTTCACGATCGGCCGCAGTCTCGCGTGCGAGAAACGGAAACAGTTGATGCTCGTACAGGCAGCGCCGGCGCGCCTCGATGATGGCCGTATGGCTTCGCTCCGCCAGATCGCTGTCGATGATGCGGCGCAGGGCCGTGACGGGATCGGCCGTCGTCGGATCGAAGGCGATGTACGAATCCTGCGGAAAGTAGTCGCCGAGGTTGGTGCAGCCGACGTAGATCGGCATCGTCCCGGTGAGAAAGCAGTCGGCAAGCTTTTCCGACCAGTAGTACGGGCCGATGTGGTTTTCGAACACGATGGCATAGCGATACGGCGCCAGCGCATCCCATTTGTCCTCGACCGGATTCAGGCCACGCCCGAACAGATCGGCCACACCCG